>CAZKCF010000165.1:0-1517 GCA_964551365.1 uncultured archaeon | reverse complement strand
CTCTTGGGCGACTGCTTTTTCCCTTACTGTGTCTTTGCCTGAGCCGGGTGAGCCAAACACTAGATACACTCTTGATGCTAAGCCTTCGCTCTTTATCTTGCTGACCCGCGGGTTCCTGCCGACCTGGAAGTCCATCTCCAGTTTTTCAGCGTAGTTTGTGCCGACTTCAAGCTGCGTGGGAAGCGGAACATCCCGGCCTTCCATCAGTTTCGCGCGCTCTTTAATCTGTTCTTCGGTTATCCTCTCCCTGACGCCGTATTCCCTAACAACCTCGATATTCTTTTTCACTTTGCTCATTTTATCGTCCACCCGTTTGTCCTGTAAGATAATACAACGAACTTCAGGAATAAATACTCTTTTTTTATTCCGAGAACGCGCATAGTATATTTGCCTCACATAGGGTCAATCCGACGAGAGTCCAGCGGATTCTATGAATTCGGGCGTTAATGTGAGGCAACATTCACATATCTTCTGCTGTTGGAGAGAATTAGTTTATGCTATGATTTCGACTGTGGTTTCTTTTACCGTGTCGTCTGTGGTAACTTTCCTAACCACCGTGCCTTTGCGTTCGGCTTTAACGCGTATTTCAGACGGGTCTTTAACGCCTTCTGGGGGGGTAAGTTCGGTTATCACGTATTTGTGTTCTATGCGACAGTTTTTGAAGCCTTCGTTCACGTCAAAGAGGATGTCTT
This sequence comes from uncultured archaeon, assembly GCA_964551365.1. GTDB lineage: Archaea > Altiarchaeota > Altiarchaeia > IMC4 > SCGC-AAA252-I15 > CAZKCF01. Next base: position 825 of record CAZKCF010000165.1, on the reverse strand, counting down.
CCATGACCGCTTTCTTGCATGCGTTGTCCAACACTGCACTACAAAATTTGTCGTCTGCTTCAGAGCCGGGTTTAGGCAGTTTTTTCTTGCATGAGAGCTTGTTTTTGCCGGATTTCACGTCCAAAAGAAGATAGGCTCCCGGAGTGTTCCTGCACAACCCCACAAGTGCTTCGCCGCTTAACAGGCCGCTCACTTCTCCAGAGTAAACTCCCTTTTTCTCAGAATATTTCGTGACCGAAAGGATGCCGTCAAGGAAATCACGCGAGTCTTTGCGGGTTATTATCGTTCCGTTAACATTTACTTCGCTGCTGTTCAATCCGATTATCTCGCAGAGCGTGTTCGAGTATTCTATTGTGGCGTTTATTTTCAAGCCTTTCTTGGAGGCTGATGCGTCCACTATGGGGCCTGAGAATTCTCCTTTGCCGTATCTGATGAACCGGTCGTGCAGCCACTGCTCGTGTTTGTTTGTCATCAGCTGTTTCACGAAGTCCATAAGGTATGATAAATATAGTCTTCCGCAATAAAAACTATAGTATGCTACTTCAACTGCAGTTGTATTGCCTCGTGTTCACATTAGGCTCGCTTACAGTCGCCTCGCTCAGCGACCTGCGGAGGATGGCAGCTCAACGGGATTTCGCCGAAGTTTGGGCGCTCTTCACTTTCATACTCCTGATGGTTGACGCATACTATTTTCTACACTCTTTTTCCGCGGCGTTGCTCGTGAAGTGGGTGCTTGTTGTGTTGTTTGCTGTCTTGGCGGTTTCTGGGAAGAAGTTAATTAAGCTTTCTGTAATGGACGTTGCGGCAGTCACAGCAGTATCCTCC
>CAZKCF010000164.1:0-1597 GCA_964551365.1 uncultured archaeon | reverse complement strand
TCGGGGTGGCGTCAGTTTTGACTTCCAAGAATTTGCCGGAAAAGAAGCCCGAGCCTGCGTCAAAAAAAGATTACTTGTTTGCGGTTGCAGCGGGAATGGTGGGGGCAATATTAATCTACATTAAAGTCCGAGACTTAGGTTGGCTATCCTACGCAATATCCCTCTTAAGCGGAGTGCTAATAATACTCCTCTCAGTGCTAATGCTTGAGGAAGAAGCAGAGTCTAGTCCCCAACAATCTTGAGGCCGTTTTCAATAACGAAAACGTGTTTTTGAGTGTTTATCTTCGTGCCACGCATCTTGTGTACTGTAATAAGCCTGTCTTCGCCCGTGTTTTCCAGCAGAATCAGTCCGTCGCACTCGAACTCTGAGACGCCGTCCCTGCTGAAGTAGCCTGTCTTCGCCGGAAGCTCGCTTATCAGGACCGAAGTCATGCCCAGCGCGTTGATTCTTGTTATGAGGAAGTATATGCTCCCGATTTCCCTTAGTTTTGCGTCAGGTTCTCTGACTTCGCTCTTGAACACGTCGGATCTTATGGTAGTCTGGAGGCTGAATTTGCTGAGCGAGTCGACTACAAGGCGTTTCGCCTTGATTTCAGACGCCCGTTTGCTCACGATGCCGATGACTTTCTCAATGTCGTTTACGTCTATGGACTCGATAATCAAAAGTTTTTTGTCAATCAGCTTCTGCAGGTCCCAGCCAAAACGCTTGGCGTGCAATATTATCTTATCGACTTTTTCCTCAAAGGTTATGTAAACGCCGGGCTCATTCTTAAGCGCCCCGTCGTACAGAAACTGCAGCCCGAATATGCTTTTGCCTGTGCCTGGCGAGCCTGAAACAAGTATGCTGTGTCCCTCAGGAAAGCCGCCTTCCGTCAGTTCATCCAAGCCGGGTATTCCGCTGGCAACGCGTTCCATTCGCGTTATCTATTTAAACGACCTATATTTTAAATACTATGGCAAAAACCCGCCACTACTTGGATGGCATAGAAACCACTAACGACATTCCCGTGCCGCAGGACATACTCGACCAAGTGATTGGGCAGGATGCTGCAGTCAAGAAAGTAAAGCTCGCCATAAAACAGAGGCGCCATCTCCTCCTAGTCGGACCTCCCGGAATAGGAAAAAGCATGCTAGCAATGGCTCTTGCATTACACCTACCTAAGCCGACTCAACAAATCAACGTCGTCCACAACCCAAAAAATCCTCAGAAACCCCTCGTGGAAGTCATAACAAAGGACGTGCGCGAGCGGTTCATAACGCCTAAAGAGGCGCCGTCTTTCGTGTCCGAGCAGCTTGGTTTCAAGTGCCCTAAGTGCGGGGCTTACGGTCAGCCGTCCGAGACCGTTTGCGGTAAGTGCAAGTCCGAGAAGTTCGAGCATGTGACCAAAAAGGATGTCGTGCACACGACATGTTTCGGCACTGACGGCAGGGAAGTTGACGTGGTCTACGAGCGCGTGGGCGACAGGATAAAGACACTCGACCATGCTGTGGAGCGAGTTGACGTCAGCATGCAGAAAATCCGGCACACGATTGTTCCATTAGACAGAAGCACGTTTGTTCATGCTACTGGTGCGTCGGAGACTGAGTTGTTGGGTGA
>CAZKCF010000163.1:0-1643 GCA_964551365.1 uncultured archaeon | reverse complement strand
AATACGGGATAAATGAGATAATAGGGGAACACGCAGCCGAAGTCTCGCTCAAAAAGGTGGAGCGGCTGGATGAACTGAAGGCGCAGCAGGCTAAAGCCAGCATAGACTTGAGGAAAAGCGGCGAGCCTGCGGCTAAAGAACAGTCGTTTAGTGTGGGTCTGCCGCACCTGCCGTCCATGCCTAAAGCAGATGGGAGTGGTGAATCGCTTCAACTTGACTTGAAGAAGGAGGACCGCATCAGGGCAATCAAGGAAGAAAGGCTTAAAAAGATTGCTAAGAAATTAATTAAAGAGGAGGCTGAGGAAAAAACTGGGGTGGAGGAGGGCGTTAAGGTGGAGACAAACATAGACAAACTGTATTTGATGGTGAAGGAAAACAACATGGTGAAAATCAACGACGCTCTCGCAAAACAGCTTAGCGTAAGCAAGACGCAGATAGAGGAGTGGGGCATGATACTCGAGGAACACAACCTCCTTGAACTCCACTACCCTGCGATAGGGGAGCCGGAACTCCGGATACCCACCAAAGGTGAAAAATAGATGACCGATGAACCCAAAGGAAAGATTCTGGAAGCATACAACATAAAATGCGACGGAGTGACCACTAAAATAGAAATAGTAATGGAAAACCACAGCCCAGTCTACAAGCTAATACTACCCCAAATAGACGTCGCAACAAGCGCTCTTCTGGACGACATAAAAGAGAGGCTGATAATAGGCGTTGAAGTCGACACAGCAGACGTTTTGGATTCAGGACTCATAAACCAGCTGAAAAAAGACTTCAAAACCAACGCAGAAAAACTATTGGAAACCGAACTCCCCGGCCTGAACAAGGAAGTCAAAGAACACTTTATACTGGGGCTGATAAACGAACTGCTCGGCCTGGAAAACATCGAATTCCTCCTGGCAGACGAAAGCCTTGAAGAGGTAGTCATAAACTCCGCAACAGAGCCTATACGGGTTTACCACAAAAAAGTAGGCTGGCTTAAGACAAACATCACCCCAGCATCAGAAGCGAAAATACAAAACTACGCCAACACAATAGCGCGCAGAATCGGCCGCGAGATAACGACACTAAACCCGCTTCTTGACGCGCACTTGATGAGCAAGGACAGGGCGAACGCGATACTGATGCCCATCTCAAGCAAAGGCAACACGATAACCATAAGAAAGTTCGCAAGAGACCCGTGGACTGTGACGGACTTCATAAAAAACAAGACCGCGAACGCGGAAGTCCTGTCGCTCATATGGATGCTCATCCAATACGAGATGAACATTGTTGTTTCAGGCGGCACGGGCAGCGGAAAAACCTCGCTCCTCAACATATGCCTGCCGTTCATCCCCCCAAACCACAGGATAATCACCATAGAAGACACGAGAGAACTACAACTGCCAGAATTCCTCTACTGGTGCCCGCTCACGACAAGACAACCCAACCCCGAAGGAAAAGGAGAAGTATCAATGCTCGACCTCCTTATAAACGCCCTGAGGATGCGCCCAGACCGGATTGTGATGGGAGAAGTCAGGAAACAGCGTGAGGCCGAGGTGTTGTTCGAGGCCATGCACACCGGACACAGCGTATACTGCACGATACACGCGGACACGTGCGAGCAGACTATAACCAGGCTCACGAACCCCCCAATC
>CAZKCF010000162.1:0-1699 GCA_964551365.1 uncultured archaeon | reverse complement strand
AGAGATAACACTGCCAGAGAGGCCGGAAAACACAACCGCTACTTCGTCCTAGACCACCAGCCGATAACGCCGACCATGGAAACAGCGATTATGGACAACAAAGTGGTTTGGGTGTTCACAGGAACCCCTAAATTCTTGTTCAACGCATAAGAAAGCACTAACGGAGTCAAACCCAAAACAAGCGCCATCCCCACGCGTTCGACAGCATCCAAGCTGTCTTTTTTCGGGTAAAGCGCCAGCGTCAGAGACAGACCCGGCACCAATAGTGTTAAAAGCATCAAGAGAGAGCCGATTCCTATCGAGTACGCGTCCATTCTAGAAGAGTATATTATGATTTATGGTATAAAAGGCTGGCCATGAAAGCCGGGAGATTCAATGCGGCTTCATAGAGAAACCGCGGTTTCGCAAGCAACGCAAACACGGTCTTTGAAGCCAAATCCATGTCGCCCTTCTCTTCAATCACGTCCTTGTTGTCGTGGAGTATGGAAAACAACAAATCTATTTTTTCCGGAGGAATGCGACCCATGAAACGGTGGATAAGCAGATGCAGGTATAGTTCGCGACCAATCTTCTTCCTCCAGCGTGACTCGTAGTCCTCATACTTCGTGAGTTCGGCAGCCATGCAACCCAAAACAACTCCACCACCAGTAGTTGCCTTAACCTGCCCGGCAGAGTCCCCGACAAGCATTATGTTCCCGTACTGAGTCCTCATGCGCGGCGAGTGGACTGGGATTATCCCATACGTTTTTCCCAAGACTCTGTCGCTCTTCAGCCGCCCCCCCGAACGCAACTTCTTCACGAACCCGTCCAAAAGAGGCCTCGGATTTCCGTGAGAACACAAACCGACTCTCGCAAACCCGTCCACCGGAATAACCCACGCAAAAAAATCAGGGACAATAAAATGCAGTTCCACAAAATCACTATGACAATCAACCTTCAAATCATACTGCGCGCCTATCAGGAATTCCTTCGGCACGTTAAGCCCCATCTTGTTCTGGAGCGTGTAGTTCGTGCCTGTCGCAAGAACAAGCCGATCGTGCTTGAATTCACCACCGCTTACGCGCAAAACGTTTTTTGACGCTGACTTTACGCTGTCGTTTACGAACGACACGCCGGAATCAACAGCCAAACCAAGCATGTGTTCGTCGAATTCCCGTCGGTCAACCACATACGCCTTCGTCTCCCGCGGGCTTATTTCAAGAAGACTACCAGAAGGCGAATACATCAGCGCCCCAGTGATTTTGTTTTTCACAAAGCTTCTGGGTTTCACGCCAAGCGCATCGAACCCGGACTTGCTTAGGAGGCCTGCGCACTGTATCGGCTGGAGTGAATGCTCTTCGAACAATGTGACCTTGTTTTCCTTAGAAAGCGTTTTCGCAGCAAAACATCCTACAGGGCCGGCGCCCACAACGGAAATGTCCACTTTAGTCTGATATTCTGCCTTTGCGTCGTAGTTTAAGCCGGAGGGCATTTACTTTCTCGACTAGATCGCGTGTGGCAGCAAGCGTTGGGTTGCCGCTTTGAACGTCGTCTATTGTTATCAAGCCTTCTTTCTTGAGGGTCCTGGCGTATTTTTTCACCACCTCAGGGTCTACTTCAAGCATTGATGCTGCTTCAGTCATCTTCACTTTCCCGAGACGGTGGATAAGCTTGATTAAATCCTGCGTCTGCACGAGCCAGCTGTCCTGCTGCCCAGTAA
>CAZKCF010000161.1:0-1723 GCA_964551365.1 uncultured archaeon | reverse complement strand
TGACTCCCGGGCCGATAGAAGAGTACACTAGGATGATTTTAGACGGCAAAATAGATGATGCTGCGGTGATTGACAAAGCCTTAAGCCCGTTGTTCAACATCGTGGGCGTCAAGACAGTCGAAGACGTCACACTGCCGGACGGCTCTGTCGTGAAGGTGGAATACAAGTTCCCCAACCCGCTTCCAATAAAAACGATGATGAACGGCTTGGGCATGCAAAACAGCCCATGCAAGAGGCCGCTTGGAAGACTCACAAAACAAGGCGTAGAAGTCGTTAGGAAGGCGCTGAAGGACGTCTGGAGCAGCTACCCTGAGGGTCTTGAGCCTATTGAAAAGTACTATGACGTTAGTGTTGAGGAGCGGCTGGAAGACGACAGCGTGTGGAGTAAGCTAAGCTACTGAATCAGACCAGCAGGCAGTGAATAAGATTATTTTGGCTTGGTCTGCTGAGGAGGATTCAAACGCGCCTTCAACTCCAAGTATCTTAAAGCCTTTTGCCTGAGCGAGGGGTCGCTGCCGAATTCGGCGTCTGCAACTTTCTTGGTTTCATGAGTGGACGCCCTCGTCTCATTTAATCTGCGTATCGTTTCCGGGGAAATGCCAGTATGCAAGTCCACTTCCATGCCTAAAATCTTAGCTTTAGGGCGTTCCTCAAGCGGCACCGGCTCAGGCAGTATACGCAAATCTTTCTTGAGTGACTCAAACTCGCTCATCAACTTAACCTTCTGCACATCAGACACGATTTTGCTCATGATTATCCCTCAGTTAGGATACTATCTATCCACAGTTTAGGTTAAAAAAAACCAGTCGAATGAGATTAACTTTCTTCTTGACCCATATGGGAGCCGCCGTAAATTATCTTCTCAGTCTCGTCCCTCGTCACGCCGGCTAAAAGCATTTTCTCGCGCTCCTCAAGCGACATCCGACGTTTGTCGGACTTTTCTTTGGCCGCCTCTTCTGCGGCGTCGTCTCCCTTGCCCACGAGAATCTCCAAATAAACGTCGTAGAACTTTGACTTGAGTTTTTCGTTGGGTGTCACACTCCACGAGAATTTTACTCTGTGTTTTTTGAACAAAACGTGAAGCTGTTCGCCGACTTCGTCCGCGTCAAACAACTCCCCAAGAGAGTAGAATATGACGGCGTAAGCCTCGATTATGGAATGCGTCTTAGCCTCCTTCAGAAGACCCTCATTTATTTCGGAAAAATGGTCGTGATGTACTGCAATATTGTCGACCTTCTTAAACCAGCTATGCACTTCGTCAACATGCTTGAACGTCCCCAAGTCAGGCAACGAATCCTTTCTCGTCGTCAGATACAAGTGTATGTCCATGGCCATAACATTCAACCTCCAACTCATGAAAAACGCACAATAGGTATTGTGTGTTACTGAGGGGGTGATAAGCCCCTTTGATACGCATGTTTTTGCCAGCCTTTCCTAAAGGCTCTGTGACCGGCTTTTTCAGTGGGGTTGAGCGCAGCGAATACCCCACCTTTTCGCCAGCCTTTCCTAAAGGCTGTTAAAGGCTCAGTGGCAGGCTAATCAGGTTCCAGCCTGACTTGAACAACACCTGCGCCAGCACGCCTCCCGCATTGGATGTGCCTGGCGTGGATTCGTTGTAAAGCCTCCACGTGCCTGCACCGTCTATTGACCTTCCGATGGACATTGGAACGGTGCTGTTGTATGTGCTGTTGCCTAACTGTTGTCCGCTGTAGTATGTGATGTT
>CAZKCF010000160.1:0-1750 GCA_964551365.1 uncultured archaeon | reverse complement strand
CATTTATTAATACTAATTACAATAACTATAATCTCTGAGGAATTCTGTGATTGATGAGCCTAGAGAGGTGAATGAGAATGAGTTATGTGAAGTTTGAGGTACCTAAGGAGTTGGCTACTAAAGCCTTGGACGCCTTAGAGTCTGCCAGAGACACTGGCAAAATACGTAAGGGCACTAACGAAGTCACGAAGGCTGTTGAACGCGGCAACGCAAAGCTTGTTTTTATCGGATCGGATGTAGAGCCGCCTGAGATAGTAATGCACCTGCCGATGATTTGCGAGGAAAAAGACATACCGTATTTGTATGTCGCGAAAGCGGAGATTGGAGAGAGCGTGGGAATACACGTTCCGACGGCAGCGGGCTGCATTATAGAAGAGGGCAAGGCTAAAGACGCTGTAGCAGACGTTATATCAAGTTTAAAGGACCTAAAGAAGTAAGATGGTTTTAGCACAGGTTGTCAAGATTATCGGCAGGACAGGAATTTATGGCGAAGTCATACAAGTGATGTGTAAGATACTTGAGGGCGACAGCAAGAACCGAGTTATCAGACGCAACGTAATGACGCCTGTAAGAGAAGGCGACGTAATCGACTTGATGGAGGTTGAACGCGAGGCCAAGCCTCTGAAGTGAAGATGAAATGCAGTTTCTGCGGGCATGAAATAGGAAAGGGGACTGAAACCATTTTCGTCACATCAAAAGGCAAAGCACACTACATGTGCTCCAGCAAGTGCGAGAAAAACATGTTCAAACTCAACAGGAAACCACGCAAAACCAAGTGGACTGAAGAATACAGGAAAGAGAAGAACATAAGGGTAAAAGGCGGCGTAGTTACTCCAACTGAAGAAGAAATGGTAAAGGAAACCAAACCAACTGCGGATGAAAAGAAGTCTGCCGAAGCCAAAAAAGAAGTCAAGAAATCCGAAAAGAAGACGAGTAAAACAGGAAAAAAAGAATCCGATAAAGATAAAACAAAAAAAGGTAGTCCAAAATGAAGACACTCATAGTTATTAAACCGTGGGCTGTTAAAAGAGGTCTTGTAGGCGAGATAATAAGCAGGTTCGAAAGACACGGCATACGACTATCAGGACTCAAAGTAGTCAAAGTGGACAGAAAAATGGCCGAACGAATGTACGCAGTACACAAAGGCAAACCATTCTACGAATCGCTAATAGAACACATAACCGCCTCACCAGTAGTCGCAGCAGCACTGGACACAGACATGCTCGACACAGACACGGCAATAGCCCTCGTGAGAAAAATAGTCGGCGCAACAGACCCTGCTAAAGCCGAAATGGGCACAATAAGAGGAGACTTCGGCCTGAGAATAGACCGAAACATAATCCACGCATCAGACTCCAAAAAGAGCGCGGAATACGAGCTTCCAGTGTTCTTCAAAAGCGATGAACTGATTGTGTACAACAACGAGGATAAAAAAAATTAAGCTAAAAGAAAATGACAACAGTATACGATGTGCCTCCCGGCAAGCTCATAAAGGCTGCGGCATCAGACCTTAAGGAAAACATCAAACTAAAGAGGCCTGAATGGAGCTTGGATGTCAAAACCGGCGCGCAGAAGGAGAGGCAGCCAGACGACGTGGACTGGTGGTGGGCTAGAGCAGCTTCTGTTTTGAGGAAGGTTTACGTCAACGGCCCTATAGGCGTCCAAAAACTGCGTGTGGCATATGGCGGGAAAAAGAATAGGGGACATAAACCAGAAAAATATTACTGCGGCAGCGGAAAAAACATTAGGG
>CAZKCF010000159.1:0-1756 GCA_964551365.1 uncultured archaeon | reverse complement strand
GTATATGGGTGGTAGGAACACTATGAGTATGAAGAAGGCTACTGACAAAGCGTAAAGCAGATTTTGATTCCTCGATTGTTCAGTCAAGTCACCCACCCGTTAGGAGGTTATAGTATTCGCGTGAGTTGTTAAAAGATGTGTTGTGTTTGGAATGTTTTTTTATGCGTGAGTCAGTTATTTTCCAGCACGCTAATTGTGTTTTTCGTCAGGCCGCTGTCAAAGTCGTCTAGCATGTCAACGTCTGATTCTGAGAACTCAACCAAGTATTTGATGTAACCGAATCTTTTGTTGGAAACGTTGGAGTAGCAGGATTGGCATCTTTGTCCGTGGAGCGTCGGCTCCATAAGCATCGTTTCCCCGCATTTCTTGCACACAATAAAACCAGTGACCTTGAATCCCATACACTACACCTCTGCTTAAGTATATTTGGAGGGGGATATAAAAAATAAACATGAGTTTTCAGACAGCCATGAGGAGATGCTTGTTTAGGGTAGTGTTGGTTGTGATGGCTTTTTCTTTGGTGTTGGGTTGCCTGGAGGGTGAACAACAGATTGGTGGGGAGTGCGTCAAGATTTATCTTGCTGCTAAAGACGAGTACATTGAGTGTTGTTTTGAGGGGAATGACAGTAACTGTAGGGACTATTTTTCAGCATCGACTACGATAAAAAACGAGTCTACTGTGCCTGTGCCGACAAAGAGCATAGTTTACTTGACCACGTACCCGACATCAACCAGAACACTCTCAACTGTTAGGATTCACCTGCCGCAGTGCAGCAACAACGTGTGGGATGAGAACGAAGAATACTTGGACTGCGGCGGACCGTGCGAGGAATGCTCTATATTGACTGTAGGTGAGAGCATAGTGAAATACGAGGACACAGGATACAAGTTCCTGTACAACGAGTCCACGGTCGTGGAGGAGGGAGTCAGTTGCCGAGGCAAAGACTGGCTTTACTTCCACATGAAATGCAAAGTGAGGGAATACAAAATCGTCTTGAACACAATCGACGGCAGACATGATGAACGATACTTGTTTATAGGCGACATCAGCCACATAGACGACATAGAATTTGGCATAATAGACGACTTAGGCGACAAGATAAAGATTTTCGTAAGACACGACCCGCAGGCTGAAGCATTAACACAGAGGTATAAGGTGATTTCAGTGGGTGGGGAAAACTGTCAGACGGCAGACACCGGCATATGCACAAGAGAGTACAAGGGTTACGTGTTCGACCTGACGGAACGCGAAACAAAAAGGGCTAAATTCGACATAAAAACACCCTCAGGCAAAATCCTTAAAGAAATCTGGCTGACTGAAGGAGAAACAACCAATGTGGAAAACATTGAAGTCGGACTACTGCACTCGCACGATAAAGGCGGCTACGCGGTCATATACGCCAGAATAGGCTGACGCACGAAAACCAAGGCAAACGCATTTTTAGGCTAATACGTCAAATCCGTAAAACAACCCCAGCGGCTGCAACAAAAAGAAAAATCAGCCGAAAAAGTAGGTAACCCACCAAGGAGGGGGGAAGACTGATGGCTAAAAAAAAAGGGATGATTTTCGCCGAATCCATGATGCCCCTGAGCGTAACCCTAACCCTAATTCTAGCGCTATCAGCCGCGAGCACGCTGGCTCAGGCTGAAGAAGCGAACAACACTCAAGTCAACGACTTGACGCCTGCAAGCATAGAACTCATCACCGACACCAACTTGTATGACAACAAGACGATAGTTTACGACGGCGAAGTTG
>CAZKCF010000158.1:0-1800 GCA_964551365.1 uncultured archaeon | reverse complement strand
CGGTGAGTCGGTAACCGAAGTGGACAGGAATGTTGGACGGTATTTCAGTCGAACACAGGGCGGAATTTACAAGGAGGCTTTGACTGGCGAACTCATAGATTTTCTGCTGGGTGAAGGCGTTTACGGTGCCGGGCAGAGTTCTTGGGGTCCTGCCATCTACGGGCTGGTGGACGGTGAAAAAAAGAGTTTAGTCAAAAAAGTGGAGAACATGCTTTCTTGTAGGGGCGTTGACGGGAGAGTCTTCTACACCAAAGCAGACAACATTGGAGCTAAGTTTAGGAAACACTAGTATCTGCTATAGGATTTAAAGAGGGTGCAATAATATTAGTCTTATGGACGATTTTCTTGTTAAGGCGAAAATAGTATTTGACAGAGGCAGAAACTGGGTCAGCTACCTCATGTTCCTGATGATGGTCTTTGTGACAGTGACGAGCATGAAAGAGTACTCCTACTTCAAGTTCCTGGGAAGCAGATACTGGATGATTATAGTGCTCGCCGGCTCAATAGTCGTCATACTAGCGTTAGGCTACATTGAACTTAGGAGGTCTGACATCTACCAGAAGGAAGCGGAAATTTACGCCAGAATCAACCCAGTCCAAAAGAGGATTTTCGACAACCAAGAGAAAATACTGGAAAAACTGGATGAGATAGAAAAACGCATTGCTTAGCACTTATGGCGCAAGAGAGAAGAATAAGCGTGGTAATTCCAACACTCAACGAGGAGAGATACATTGGAAAATGTTTGGAGAGCCTGCGAAAGCAGACGCTGGAGTGCGAAATCATCGTGGTTGACTCCGAAAGCTCGGACAAAACAGCTGCTCTGGCAGGGAAAAACGCCGACAAAATCGTCATAGTGGAGAAAAAAAGCATAGCCTACAGCAGACAACGCGGCGCTGAATCCTGTTTAGGGGAGATTGTTGTTTCCACTGACGCCGATTGTGTTTTCCCAGCGAACTGGCTTGAAGTTTTGTGCAAGCATTTTGAGGACGAGAGTGTTGCCTGTGTTTCAGGCCCGACTAAGCCCATCCTTGAGGAAAGCACCATGGTCGACAGGGTTTGCTATTGGGTCGGAAACACGTTTCTTTTTGTTTTGCTTAAAGTAAAAGGTGTCCCATGGTTTAGGGGCAGCAACACCGCCTATAGAAAGGATTTTTTGATGAAGGCGGGCGGCTACAACACATCCCTTAAGGCCCGGGAGGACTCCGAGTTATCCAAGAGAGTTGGAAAATTAGGTAAAGCTGTTTTTGACTGGAATGCGGTCGCGTTCACGTCAATGAGGCGTAGGCGTCAGATGGGTTGGCTGAAGACGCTTAGGTATTACTTGGACACGCCGATTTCTCTGATAACAAAGAAGGTTTATTACGAGAAAGCGGACTAGTCTTGCAGCGGTTCGTTCTTTATTTCCTTAACAGCTTGATGGTGGAGATACAAGCCCAACGCCAGAACCGCCAAAAAGAGGGTGTCCAGTAGCGCGTAAGCAAGGTATATTCTCAGCAGGCCGGCCTGCTCTAGTATGTAGTATGCTTCCCTCAGGCCGTAGAGGGATATCGCAACCAGGATTTTCCTCCAAGCGTCAAGCAACGACATCACGCTGAACTTGCCGTTCCGCAGGTTGGTTCTGAAAGACCGGTCTATGGTTATCTGGATTATGAGAAGACACTCTATCGTGCAGGCGAGTGACAAAAGCAGGTTAATGACATTGATTAGCTTTTCCATGCTAAAGTATTAGGGGATTAATATATAATACCATGAGGAGGCCGAAGCTTAATGCAAGAGACTACTTGAGGCTGTTCGCCATAC
>CAZKCF010000157.1:0-1809 GCA_964551365.1 uncultured archaeon | reverse complement strand
GTAGTTCTGCAGCTCATGCCCCCTAAAGCGCTCTACAATATCGCTCCAGTCTGCTTCTGAGCCCAAGTTCGGCTTCAGTTCCCCTGAAAGAATCTTTAATGCGGTAGTCTTTCCTATGCCGTTGCTTCCGACAATACCAACAACACCTTTTTTGGGAGTGGGCAGATTGTAAAGCCTGAAGCCGTTTACGCCATACTGGTGTATGGGGCTTCCGACTTCCTCAGGCAGGTTTATTATCATTATAGCATTGAAAGGGCATTTTTTGGGACAGATGCCGCATCCAGTACACAAGCTCTCGCTTATCACAGGCTTATTAGCTGTCTCGTCAACCACAATCGCTTCGCCACCAGTCTTAACTATAGGACACACCCTAATGCAAAGGAAGTTGCAGTCTTTCGGCTTACAGTAATCCCTATTCAATATCGCTATGCGCATTTTTAATTCACTGTGCTTGTGAAAACTATATATAACTCAATTAAAGTATATATCGTAGACTCTTTCAATGTCTCCTCCCAAACCCGGTGGCCCGTGTCCGGGATAAAAAACGTTCACCCCCCGCTCATCACGCAGCCTCAGAAGGCGTTTTAGCGACTTCTTAAGCTCTGATGCACTCCCGCCCGGAAAATCCGTTCTACCGACGCCGTCCTTAAACAGCGTGTCGCCTGAAAACAGTGTTTTGCTTTCAGGCTCATACAAGCAGATGCTTCCCTTCGTGTGGCCTGGCGTGTGCAACACCTCCAGCTTCAGTGAACCTAAGTCTATTACATCAGCGTCCTCAAGTTTGGTGTCCACCTTCACGTTCGGCATTCTCTCGCCAAACAAGTAGTCCAGAGTGTAAGCGCCGTCACCGCCCTCAAGCGACTCCGCGTCAAAAACATGCGCCTGCAAACCACGTGCGCCGTTTTCCATGAGAAAATTGTTGTCTTTGACGTGGTCGAAGTGAGCGTGCGTATTTATTAATAGATAATGCACAATATGTAACTCACGTGTTTTAAGCAAAACGCGTTCTCCGCTAAAGCCTGGGTCTATAACCGCCGCCAGGCGTCCGGACACCAAATACGTGTTCGAACCAGCGGTTTGGCTTAAAATCGGAGTAATCATAAAGCATATATACTCTGTTTGCGAGTATATATCACACGCCCAACATGCGGGTTAGTCGGGCTTAACGCCCTAGACGAGATGTTTTAAACAGTATCGCGTGCAGCGTTGCTGAACAAGCGTCTGCGGCTGACCGTTGTTGAAGCCACAATACAACATCAAACAATAAAATGAGCGGTAAAGAAAAAGAAGAAAAACCAGAAAAACCCAAGGCCGAGGCGAAGGACAAGCGCAAGCCTCATGCCCCAGACAAAGCCAAACCGCACGAACAAGTTTCCGGCGCCGAAGCTCAGGGCAGTGACTTCAGGCACAGGGTTCGTGTTTCCGGCGTGATATTGGACGGGAACAAGAGTGTTACGCAGGCTTTGACGAGCATAAAAGGCATCGGGCCTCATATCGCCAAGTCGATTGCGCGTATTCTCAACATGGAGAAGGGCGTGAAGATTGGTTCGCTAAAGGACGACAAGATAGCTGAAATAGAAACCACGCTATTAACCGTGCACAAGCACCTTCCAGTCTGGATGTTGAATCGCAGGGGGGACTACTCAAGCGGCAGTAGCGTGCACTTGATTGGCTCTGACCTGGATTTGATGAGTAGGGAAGACATAAACCGCCATAAAAAGATTCGTTCGTACAAGGGCATCAGGCACAGTTTTGGCCTGCCTGTCCGAGGTCAGAGGACGAGGTCGACATTCAGGACTGGCCCCACTC
>CAZKCF010000156.1:0-1943 GCA_964551365.1 uncultured archaeon | reverse complement strand
ATGTAATACGGCTGCGCGAATGGATTTAATACTTCGCCTGTCGCCGGGTACCCGCTTTGTGCTCTCACGAGCATGCATGGGTCGTCTTTTCCGACGTATGTTCCGGCGATGAAGTTGACTTTTTCGGTGCTTATTGCGGCAGCCTGTTCGCCGGTTTTCTTGAAGACTCTTTTCACGGCGTAGTTGTCTGTCAGCCCGATTAGTGACAACAGGTCGTAGGATTCTTCGGGGGTGTCTAGCATTATGTGTTCGTTGCCTTTCACGTCCTGCACTTCGAACCTGAAGCCGTCATGTATTTTCGGGTCTAAGACCAGTCCCGCAGTATTGAAGGGGCTTGCGAACATCTCATACAACGCCAGGTTGAATGCGCTGGCTTCGGTTTTGTCGGCTTGGAATGCGACGAATGCTTCTGCCGGGCGTTCTTCGATTTCCATTTCAGCTATTCCGGGTCCAAGTCCTCTGACGTTGCCTGAGAATGCGTCAGACAGTAAATCCTGTCCTGCAGCGTAGAGGCCGTGTTTTTTAGCGTAGTCTGCGGCATCCTTGAATGCGTCCCACGCGAGCTTGTGGACGTCTTTGTTGTCGACGCCTTTCTTGTGGGTCATAATCAGTCCTATGTCGTCGCCGCACCGGGTCACGTAGTAGTCTATCAGAAGCTTGCCTTTTACTTTAGCAAGCCGTTTCCTGCACAAGTCCATCATCGCTGGGGGGACTAGAATGTGCCCGCCGATACTTCCAACATCAGCTTTTATGTAACTTATTGTTGTTTTCATCCACCAATCACCTCCAAATGTTTTTTGACCATGCTTCCAGTGCCCTGAGAGTTGAACGCCTTGATAAAGTCCATAGCACTCTTTTTCGTCGCTTTGTCCAGGTTCTTTTTGTATTCACCTGAAACGGCGTTGATTTCGTTCTTGAAGACTTTTATCGAATTTTTGATGTTTTTGGAGATTAGTTCTTTGTCGGTTATCTGCGGTTTCTTGGCTTTGGTTTTTTTGGCTTCTTCGCTGTTTAACGTCCACTCCTCCATCTTTTTGACTAGCTCCGGCGGGAAGTTTGCTATGGATATGTTCTGCCAGTTAGTGCCCACATTGCCTTTGACTATGCCGCAGTCCAAAAGCAGTGGGATAAAATCCAACGGAGTCCCCGTGATGCCGTGCTGCGCAATCTTGACTCCCATAGGCTTTATTGCGTCCGCTATCGCCTTAGTCCTCTGCAAGTCTATGCCGACTTTCGCTATCATATTCCCGTTTTTGTCGAACACGTTGCCGTGGCTTGTGCCGTTGTTTGTCGCAAGCAAGTCAGGCTTTATGCCCGCATCACGCAACGCTTTTATGAACGTAGCCGCCTCTTCAACGGTCGTCAGCTGTTTTTCGCCTGTTTTGGAGTCGGTTCTGCCGACTTCGCCTACTTCGACCTCCAGCGAGTATTTTTCCGGAACCAGTTTCGCGAGTTTTTTGGTTATCTCAATGTTGTCTTTAAGCTGCTCCCCAACATCTACTGCAGCTAAGTTGAAGTTGTGTGAAGCATCAATGGCAAAGGAAGTGAAACCCGCCGCAATCTCGGCGCGAATCAAATCTTCAGCGCTCTTGTAGGCTTCGGGGGACGTGTCTTTGATGGTGATGTGGTCGCCGTGTATCGCGTAGGGAGTGTTGAAGTTTATTTCCTCTGCAGTGCGCACGATGTTGTCGTAGAAGTCTTTTGGTGTCTGGCCGGTGTAGCCGACCTCGGACTTGGCTATCTCAAAAAGTATTGCTGAATCAAGTTCTTTCGCAGCCTCCATTATGCCTCTCGCGCTCTCTTGTATGCGTATGTTGGCTGCCATCACGATGCATCGTTTGTTTTCCAGTGCCTTGAAGATGTGTTTTCCGGAAATCGGCTTGTTGAAGTCAATCATGTTAGAGATTAATGTTAAGTAATATAAAAGAAGCCCGTCTAATATG
>CAZKCF010000155.1:0-1964 GCA_964551365.1 uncultured archaeon | reverse complement strand
GATTCCGGGTGAAACTGCAGACCATACATTGGATGCCTTCTGTGTTTAATCGCCATCACTTCGTTGTCGTCAAGGCTTCTCGCAGTAACCTCAAGTGCTGGAGGAAGTTTGTCTATAACCAGCGAATGATATCGCGTGGCCTCAAGAGGGTTCGGTAAGCCCTCTAGCAAACCACGCCCGTCGTGTTCTATCAGGCTCGTTTTCCCGTGCATCAGCGTCCTCGCGTTCCGGACTTCTGCGCCAAAACAGTAGCCTATGCACTGGTGGCCGAGGCAGACGCCTAGGAGCGGTATTTTTGTGCCATATTTTTTTATCACATAGTTTGATATGCCGGCGTCTTCAGGCCTCTTGGGGCCGGGACTTATGATTATGTGCGTTATCTCCTCTTTTTTTATTATCTCATCAACCTCCTTTTTTGGTGTTCTGTTGTCTACTACAATGGGGTTTCCTCCAAGCTGTCCGACATACTGCACCAGAATGTAGACAAACGAGTCTATGTTGTCCACAACAAGCGTTTTCATTCCGCCACCTCTAGTGCTTTAAGCAACGCTTTGCCTTTGTTCATGGTCTCATAGTATTCTTTTTCCGGAACCGAGTCTGCGACAATGCCCGCCCCAGCCTGCACGAAAGCGTTGTCTTTCTCGAACACAATAGTTCTTATGGCTATCGCAGTGTCCATGCTCCGGTTGAACGAAAAGTATCCCACGCAGCCGGCGTATATTCCCCTGCGTTCTGGCTCAAGCTCGTTGATGATTTCCATAGCCCGCACCTTAGGCGCCCCACTTACCGTTCCAGCTGGAAAAATGCTTTTTAGTGCGTCGAATTCTGTTTTGTTTTTACCGAGTTTTCCAGTCACCTCTGACGAAAGGTGCATGACATGCGAGTATCGTTCGACTTCCATGAGCTTGCTTACCCGTACTGTGCCATATTCCGCCACCCGTCCGACGTCATTTCTCCCCAAGTCCACGAGCATCACATGTTCAGCCTGTTCCTTCGGGTCAGAAAGCATCTCATCCTCCAGTTTTTTGTCCTCCCCCACAGTTTTTCCTCTCGGGCGCGTGCCTGCTATGGGGTACGTCGACACTGTCTTGTTTTCCACCCGCGCGAGTGTTTCAGGCGAGCTTCCAACTATTTTTCTTTCAGCGAAGTCCAGGTAGTACATGTATGGGCTGGGGTTTATTTCCTTCAGCCTGAGGTAGGCGTTGAATTTGTCTCCACAGTATTTTGTCTTCAGCTTCTGCGACAATACTGTCTGAAAGGTGTCTCCCGCGCGGATGTATTCTTTGATTCTTTTCACTGATTCTTCGAACTCGTGTTTTGTTGTGTTGCTTTCGAAGCCGTTTGTTTTAGTGTTGTCGTCTAATTCGGTTTCGGTGAGGTTGGATGCTGTTTCCTCGAGGTTTCTTAGTGACTGTTCGACGTCCACGTCGTGTCCGTTGAGGAAGTGGTTTTCGACCAAGTATGTTTCTTTAGTCTTGTGGTCGAATATGATGTTGTTTTTCGTGAGGCAGAATTCGGCGTCAGGCTGCTTTAGCGAATCTTTTTTTTCGTCGAGGCTGATGTAGTATCTGACGAGGTCGTAGCTCAGGTAGCCGACGAACCCGCCGCTGAATCTGGCGAGCGAAGGCCCCCGTTGCGGGTACTCTTCTATAATTTTTTTTATTGCCGTGAGCGGGTCTCGTCCTTCAGGCGTTGCCGTGAATTCTTTGGTGAATTTTTTGAACGTTAGTCTGCCGTCTTTGACGCTTAATTTTACCGCAGGATTAAAGCCTATGAAACTGTATCTCGCTTTTTTCTCGCTGCCTTCAATGGATTCCAGAAGATACGTGTTTTCGTCGCGCAGGTTAAGGTACGTCTGCTCTGGGTCTCTTGCGTCAATCTTGATGAACGTTTGGTTTACTTCCATACTTCATAATAATAAACATTATGGATATAAAAATACAAGAATGTATTATAATGTACCT
>CAZKCF010000154.1:0-1979 GCA_964551365.1 uncultured archaeon | reverse complement strand
TCATTAATCAACAAACCACGGCCGGGTCACGCAGACTTGACGTGGCGGCAGAAGTTCAAGCACATGGATTGGCGGGGCGGAGGCCGAAGCTCGGCCCGGGAGACTGTCGGGAGGGTTGCCGCAGGCGCTGTTGCGAAAAAACTGTTGAGCGTTCGCGGCATTGACGTCATAGCCTTCACGAGGGCGGTCGGAGACGTATGGTCTGAGAAAGAACCCGGCCTAGACGCGAGGAAGCTTAGGGCGGCAGTCGACTCTAATCCAGTTCGAACACTCGACGCCAAGAAATCACATGAGATGGAGTCGCTGATAACGTCCGCTAAAACAGGGGGGGACTCGGTTGGCGGAATAATCGAGGTTGTCGCCCTCAACGTTCCAGCCGGCTTGGGCGAGCCCGTATTCAATAAGCTGGACGCTGCGTTAGCGCAGGCGCTGATGAGTATTCCTGCGGTGAAGGGTGTTGAGGTTGGCGCCGGCTTCAGGTTGGCTGGAATGCTGGGTAGTGTGGCTAATGATGAGTTTTTTGTGGACGAGGGTGTTGTGAAGACTCGTACGAACAATTGTGGCGGCATTTTAGGCGGCTTGAGTGATGGGATGCCTGTCGTGCTTAGGGTTGCTGTCAAGCCGACGTCGTCCCTAATGAGAACGCAGAAGACTGTGGATTTGGTTGCGTTGAAGCCGGCTGAGATTCAGGTTACTGGCAGGCATGACCCGTGCATAGTGCCTAGGGCGGTGCCTGTGGTGGAAGCCATGGTGGCGTTGGTTCTCGCAGACGAGGCGTTGCTTTCAGGCCTAATTCCGCCTGTTTTGGAATGAAGTTGACTGCGTGAGATTGGCTGGCGGAAGATATCTTAATATAATCTCCCTATTTTTCCCCAAAGTACTACTTATTCTTGAATAAAATACCAGAAATAAACCCTTTTTATATGAATCTATGCAAAAAAACGAAAAGTATTTATATAACTTATCAACATATATTATTCTGTACAACTAATCTGGTGGAAAAATGAACAAAAACACGGACAACCTTCGGGGGGAAATACTGGAACGCGCAAAAAAAGACAACGTAAAATTCGTGAACCTACAGTTCACAGACATATTCGGGATGATTAAAAACGTCACAATAACCGTAGAACACCTAGAGGAATCACTCGAAAAAGGCACATGGTTCGACGGCTCATCCATCGAAGGATTCGCCAGAATACACGAAAGCGACATGATACTGCGGCCTGACCCAACGACATACGGCATCGTGCCATGGCTCCCGAAAGACAAAGCCACAGCAAGACTGATAGCAGACGTATACACGCCCGATGGAAAACCATTCGAAGGAGACCCCAGATACATACTCAAAAAAGCCATAGCAAAAGCAGAAAAACTCGGCTTCATCTACAACACAGGACCGGAACTAGAGTTCTTCCTACTCAAAACAGAAAACGGCTCCACAATAAAACCCGAGCCACACGACGTCGGCGGATACTTCGACTACTCAGTAAGAGACCTAGCGTCAGACGTGAGAAGAGACATAATATTCGCCCTTGAAGAATGGGGCATGGACGTGGAAATGAGCCACCACGAAGTCGCACCCGGGCAGCATGAAATCGACGTCAGATTCTCAGACGCGCTGAAGAGCGCGGACAACGCCGTTACACTAAAGCAGACGGTTAAGACCGTAGCGAGGTCTCACGGACTCTACGCCACGTTCATGCCAAAGCCAATATTCGGCGAAAACGGCAGCGGAATGCACGTCCACCAAAGCCTCTTCAACAAGAAAACAAACGAAAACGTATTCTTCGACAAAAACGACTCATACAAGCTATCTAACATAGCATACGGCTTCGTTGCAGGACAGTTGGCTCACGTGAGGGAACTCTCCGGCGTGGTTGCTCCAACAGCCAACAGCTACAAGAGGCTTGTTCCCGGATACGAGGCGCCAGTCTACATATGTTGGGGCCGCGTCAACAGGTCTGCCTTAATAAGAG
>CAZKCF010000153.1:0-1994 GCA_964551365.1 uncultured archaeon | reverse complement strand
GGTGCCTGGCGTGTATGAAAAACATCCACACGTCTTCGTTGCCGTGTAACGTAATCTTGTTTTCAAATACTGGCAGGCCGTAGGTGAACAACGGCGGCAGAAGAAGAATTAATACCATGTACTTCGGCCTGTACAATACTCCTAAAAGAAGTATCGCGGTTGAGAGTATTATGTACGCTCCCTTTACGTTCAGCAGCGGTCCTTGGGCGTCGAGTATGTTATACCATTCCGCCAGTTTTATGTCGTCTCTGATGTTGAACGCCAGCCAAACGAACGCCATCCCCAAGACAATGCCTCCAGCGTAACCGAGTTTTTTGTTCTTAATCAATGCCATAGCTGCCAGCGCAATCAGGGGGAAGGCTATTAGTGTCTTGTTGTATTCCCATTTTCCGGCGTCTATTATGTTGTTCACGCACCAGGGGTAGTAGACGCTTTTTGGGCCGTGAATCAGCGTGCAGTAGGCTGTCGGAGAGTACTTCACAAGAAGTAAAATGATTAGGATGAACATCAGCGGTATAACGTAGTCTTTATTTGCTTTCACCTAATCTTATTGTATTCAATAAAATAAAAAATCGGGTGATATGTTTGGAGTTAAGTGTCGTGGTACCCACCTTTAACGAGGCTGAAAACATCACCGTCCTAATTCCTAAAATACGGGAGGTTGTGTCCCAACTAACGTCCGACTACGAGATTATAATCGTTGACGCCGGCTCAGAAGACAAAACACAGGAAAACGCTAGGGCGCTTGGGGTGACGGTTTTAGTCCAGACGCAGCCGGGTTTTGGTGCCGCTATCATGGAAGGTCTTGGTGCTGCTGTGGGCGAGTATGTTGTGACGTTGGATGCGGACTTGACGCATGATCCTAAGGTGATAGCTGACATGTGGGCTAGGCGTCGTGTTGCTGATGTCGTGGTGGGCTCCCGTTATGTTGCTGGCGGCGACCCTGGGATGAGTTTTTACAGGCGTTTTCTGAGCGTTTGTTTGAACAATTTTTTCGCTTTTGTTTTGTCCTTGCCTTTCAAGGACACCTCCAGCAACTTCAGGTTTTATCGCCGAAAGGTTTTGGAGGGATTGGATGTTTCTGGCAGGGATTTTAACGTCCTGCAGGACATTCTCATACGGGTTTACGGCAACGGCTGGCGCATTGAGGAGGTGCCTGTGCGGTACAGTCCCCGGCTGAGTGGCGAATCTCACCTCAAGTTGTTCAACTTCGCCTTCTCTTATTCAAAAACTTTGTTCCGCCTCTGGAAGCTTAGGAATTCGCTTTCTTTTGCGGATTATGATGACCGCGCGTTTAACAGCAAGATTCCGTTGCAGAGGATGTGGCAGAGGACGCGTTACCGGATTGTTTTGGGATTTATTGATGCGCGAAGTAGTTTGCTTGATGTTGGGTGCGGTTCGAGCAAGATAATACAGGCTTTTTCCGATGGCGTGGGTTTTGATTTGCAGTTTAAGAAGCTTCGTTTTCTGAAGAAGTCCAACCGTTTTTTAGTAAACGGCAGCGTTTTTTATCTGCCTTTCAGAGACAATTCGTTCAAGCAGTTGTTGTGTTCTGAGGTCATTGAGCATATTCCCGCCGATGGCGTCTTGTTTTCAGAGTTTAGGCGGGTTCTGCTTGAGCGCGGCATGCTTGTTGTCGGCACTCCCGACTACGGCAGGTTTTCATGGTGTCTTATAGAGTGGTTGTACAAGAAGGTTCTTCCGATGGCTTATGCTGACGAGCACATAACCCACTACACTCGGGAGAGTCTTTCAAGGATTCTTGTTGAAAACGGTTTCAGGATACTTGACGTGAAGTACGTCTACGGCTCTGAGGTGATAGTCAAGGCCGAATTAGTATCCAAGCATTCTCCTTAGTTGCGGCCCCACGATTGTCGTCAGCGGTAGTGGGAGTAGCGTCTTCCATATTGACGAAAACATGCTGTAGTCTTTGCTTAATGTCGTTTCCTTCTCGCTGCCGATGAACTTGTAGTAGTAATGGTATTCCTTTGGGG
>CAZKCF010000152.1:0-2019 GCA_964551365.1 uncultured archaeon | reverse complement strand
ATACATAATATAGGAGTATCAAGATGGTTACATATATTATTGCAAGGCAACTGGGAGGTAAACCCGTCATCACCGTAGGTGGCGAGGAACTAGGGCGCTTGGACGACGTTGTTATTGATGAGTCAACAGGCGAGTTCATTTCGATTATCGTGGAACCGCTGGAAAGCACGCTCCCCAGGGTTTCTTACCCCAAGGACAAAGACGGTAACCTTGTGATACCTTACGACGCGGTTAACGCAGTCTCCAAAGTTGTTGTAGTCAAGGACTGAAAACAACAACTTCTGGCTTCTCTTTTTTATATTTTCAAATATATATCCCTACTATGGAATATCTTTAGACATGACAGCCTGCAGGCGTTTTTGTGGGACACTGGTTTTCGCGTTATTTCTAGCAAGCTTCTGCCATGCAGCACAAAACGCCACAATACAGGGTTACGTCAAAAACCAGAAGACAGGGATGCCAAACGAAGGCGTCTGGGTTGACGTATACAAGAGCGACGATCACAGCAAATCAATCGCCTCAATGAAAACAGACGCGCAAGGGTTCTACAGCGCGGAAGTGCCGGCCGGTTTCTCCTACGATGTTTACGTGCGTGCTGGCGACCCGAACCCGAACCAGAGGACGTCAAACGCTGTGGAGCCTAGCGGAGTTTACACGCTGAATTTTAAGATAGACTCTGAGACGAACTACAGCGAAGTCAGCATGGAAAAATACGGCTTCTGGATTGTCGTCATCGTGGCGGTGCTGATACTCTTGATAATACTCATAGACCAACTGCTCCTCAGGAAAAAAAGAGTCATGCGGGAGCTTGAGACTGAGAGGGACAAACTCAAGAAGAGGATTGAGGAGGGCGATAAAAGCGAGCCGGGAAGCGAACTGGAGCGGCTGCAGAAGGAGAGAGACCAGATAGATTACATGATAAACCTCACCAAAATAAAGTTCCACAAGCGCAAGATAGACGAGGAAAGCTTCAGGGAGATTGCGCGCGACTACCAGAAGAAGCTTATTGAAGTCGAAGCCAAAATAGACGAATTAACTGGTGAAGAGAAAAAGGATGAAGAAAAGAAGGAGGGTGCAGAGTAAAAAACAATTACTCGTGCACTACTTCAAGCCCATAGCCTTCAACGAATTTTAGGGTATGTATGTCTTCGCTGTGGCTTGTTCTGCGCATTTTGTCTATGACAAGCGTCCTGCCGGCGTCCGGCCCCACTGTAGTGTAGTAAAGGCTCACCACTCCGTCCACGACGTAGCGTTCAACGCCCTCAGTCTCCTCCTTAACTTCGTCGGAGAGGTCGGATATTAGCACTGAAGTCAAGCCAGCACTCTTCAGGCGGTAGTTTATGTTCAATATCATCTTGCGGACGTCATGCTTGTTTTCAGACATCAAGTCCAACGCAGGCAGGCTGTCCACGACAACCCTCTTAGCGTTAACCTTCTCAGCGACCTTTAAAACAACGTCAATAAGATTCTCAAGATTAGTCTCACCCGGCATGAGAGAGAAACCTCCAGCTGAGGCGCCGCTCAAAACGTCCCCCATCCCAAGCTTGGACAAACTGGCGTCAATCAAGATAAGCTTACCGCTCTTTTCCAGAGCACTTAAATCCATGTTGAAGACCTTCATGTCCTCCTTAAACTCCTCAGGACCCTGCTCCAAAAGAACAATAATACCCGGCTCATTATACTTTGTGGCGCCATTGTAGACAAACTGTGTGGCAAGAATGGTCTTCCCTGTTCCACACTGTCCTGCAACAAGTATTGTTCTACCCCGGGGGAAGCCCCCCGCAATCAAATCATCAAAACCCTTGATTCCCGTCGGACATCTCTTCTTAAGGTCTACTCCTTCCATGAAAAACCCTCCATTAACCTTATAGGCAGACGCATATATAACTACCTGCGTCCCCAACGATAATACGCGTAAATTAATCCAACAAGCATCAACAGCGCCGTAAGCCAGAAGGCCGTGCTATGGTATACGGACTTTATCACACTGTTTACCACACCGAACGCACGCTCCTGCAC
>CAZKCF010000151.1:0-2020 GCA_964551365.1 uncultured archaeon | reverse complement strand
CTACTGTTTTTCCCTCGTATTCCCCCTTGTTTGTCTTGACTTTGAAGAATCTGCCGGATTTTCTTATTTTTGCGACGCTTTCGCCTTCCTTCACTTGAATGTTCAGTTCGCTCACGTGTCCATCGAATTTTTCAGCAAGCTCCGGACCGCTTATGAACTGGTAGCCGGTGTAGTTTTCTATGCTGCTTGACAACGCCGCTTGGCCGCCAACGTTCTCAGTCAAAACCAGCGTGTCGAGTTTCTTTCTCACAGCATATATTGCGGCAGTGATGCCTGCGGGTCCTGCGCCGACTATGATTATGTCGTGCATTCTACAGTTTGAGTTCTTTGGTCAGGGCTTCTTTGTCGAATCCGACTATTATCTTCCCGTCCACGTCTATGACGGGCACGCCCATTTGGCCGCTTTTTTTTATCATTTCTTTTGCGGCTTCTTGGTCTTCCCCGATGTTCTTGTCCTTGAACTCTATTTTTTTCTCTTTCAGAAATTCTTTTACTTTTTTGCACCATGGGCACGTCGGCGTAGAATAAACTGTGACGTCCAATCCAACCACCTCGGTATTTTATTGAAATCCGGGAGTATTAAGCTTGTTCCTCATCCGCTGCAGTTGCATTCCTTCTTTTTCGTGCTAGAGTTTTTCGACATGATGCGTTCCACGCTGATCCTTTCGGACTTGATTTTGTTCCCAGCCCTCATCTGCAGCGTTATTGTGTCGTTTTCAGCAACCATGTTCGCGTCCACTCTTATGAAAACTATCTTGGTTTCGTTGGGCTCCATTATCAACACATCAGGCTTTATCAAGAGATTTGTCCCGCCATTTGTGGTTGCTGTAACCTTAACTCCAAATATTTTTTTGTCGCCGTTGTTGGTTATGTTGGCGTAAAAACCCTCAGTGTCCAGGTAAACCGAGATATGGTCTGATTTAAAACCAAATGTCGCGTTTATTTCAGGAAACTCCTCCCACCTGAACGTTGTCGTTTTCGTGAGTGTTGTGGTCGTTGCCTTGATTGTCGTAGACGTACTTGACGTTGTCTGCGTTACTATAGTGGTCGACGTTGTTGTGGCATATTGTGTTGACGTCGCCTGTTCCTGAGCCAGCGTGCTGTCTCTTGAAACGTATACCGCCGCCACCGCGATTAACGCCAATACTAGAACACCCAAGACGACGTTTTTTTTGCCGCTCATCTTTTATCAATTGGAAGACAGTTTAATAATCCTCCCAATGATTTTCGTGCGTCATGCGACAATCATGCTAATATATAATCGCGCCATCCTAATTCCTGATATGTCCCTAAAGACCCCGCTCTCTTGGATACTCTCTGTTATCCTACTTAGTTTGTTTTTAATCCCCTCAACGTCAGGATTCAACTTATGGGAATCGCACGTCATGTCCGCGGACGAGCCTATGAGCGCTCAAACGCAAACCACTACACTTCGCACGCTGCATGAAGGATGCGAGTCTTGCTCATGCGTGCGGGCCAGCGAGTACGAGTACCCTATAATGACTCCAAGCGCGTTGGAAATCCGCCAGTGGATTCAGTCTTACGAGAACGCTCCGAGGGCTTACATTGACCCGCAGGTTGGAGTGCGCTTGCAGGCATCTCCTCAAGGACAATTCTTCAGCCTGCTGGACCGTTTGGACTACAATGCTGTGGAAAGGAATCAAGGCTGGTGCGGCGACTGCTGGGTTTGGGCCGGCACGGGCGTGATGGAAATAGCGCTTGATGTTCAGGAGGGTGTTCATGACCGCTTGTCTATACAGTATTTGAATTCGAATTACAATGGTGGTTCTGGCGACGAGTGGGCTTGTTGTGGGGGGTGGCTTGCTAATGTGACGTCTTTTTATTCCAGCAGAGGTCGGGCGGTTCCGTGGTCTAACACTAATGCTGGCTGGCAGGACGGCCATATCATGTGCGAGGATAATGCCACGTCCGTTTCTGCTGAGCAGATATCCACTACTCCTAGGTACCCGATATCCTCCATAGTTGATGAGGCGATTACGACTCAAACAGTGAACCAGAC
>CAZKCF010000150.1:0-2026 GCA_964551365.1 uncultured archaeon | reverse complement strand
AGACAGGTCTATTATCGTCCCGTCAAAATCGAAGACGATGCCTTTAAACATTGTAAGCTATTCCGCTACATAGTATTTATACTACTAACCGAAATTAGTATACGAAATACCATGGCAGCGCCGATAATCTCAGCCGAAGTCATATTAAACGTGTTCTCAATCGGCATCTCCCTTCTCGCAGTCGTCTACTGGGTGAAACTCTACCGGCAGCTCTACAAGCAGGACGAGCGGGAAATAATGGGATGGCGCTGGATTTTCGCGGCAGTAGTGTCCATACTGTTGTTTAACATAACCAGCATATACCTGCTTTCCAACGTGAGCGACATATACCTGAAGCTGAATGTGTCCAAAATATTCCCCAACGCCAGAAACCCAGTACTCTACATAGACATCGCCACAATGGAGTTGTTCAACGTCTTGGGCAGGACAATAATCGGGTTGTCCATGACAGTCGGCGCATACCTGCTGTACGCTCCAATGCAGAGGATAAAGGGCGCTAAATACCGTTTCGTGCCTGTTGTAGTCACCACCGAGCCTGAAAGCAAGGAAGACCTGAAATACCAGCTTGAGTCAGGCTTAATGTACATCATCAAAGAGGAGCGTCCAATTGAAGGCTCCAAAGACTACCTCGTGAAGGGTGCTATGCCCAACAAGAGCATGAAGATTTTCATAGACTTGGTCACCCACGGCGTTGACGGCTTGTGCATAAGCAGGACTCACCCGCAGAAAATCAGAGACAAATACGCGCTTAGGAAGATACCTGTCATATGGCTTAGCCGAAGTTCCGAGTACAAGGGCCACATAGAACCGAGCGACTTGGTTGAACTCAGCCAAACGCTCAAGGAGTTCATAGGAAAAAGCAAGAACAGCGTGGTTCTGTTGGACGGAATCGAGTACCTCATAACTCAAAACAACTTTGATGAAATACTGCGTTTCATACAGTCGCTAAACGACACGTTTGCCATATCCACTTCAAGACTCATAGTCCCAATAGACCCCTCCACAATAGACGAAAAACAAATCCACCTCCTTGAAAGGGAGATGAACGAAATAACAAGCATCTGGAAGACGTGACTCAACTATCCTCCTCTCTCTTTTTCTCGTTTACCAGAAACGCAAGCAATACCACCGCTACCAACGAGACTACAATACTGTACGCGAATGCCGCAGCCGAACCGTACCTACTCCACAACAACCCCACAATAAGGTTCGCGGGGAGCGCTGCAAACCCTACTGCTCCCTGATGCAGCCCCATCGCAGTACCCCTAACTTCAGAGCTTACTATGTCGGAAATAAATGCCCTTTGAACCGTCTCCATTATCGCCATAAAAACGCCGTAAAGCAGGAACATGGACCACACGTGGAGTGTCGTTCTGGAATACACGAGACCCACGCACATCAAACCAAAAAGCACGTAACCCAACGCTAAAACATTTTTTCGGCCAACCCTGTCGGAGCGTTTTCCAAACGGCATAGCGAAAAGCATATACGAGACGTTATACGACAAATACAAGAGGGGTATGAGGTTCACGTCAACGCCAACCTCCTGAGCCTTCAATATCATAAACGAGTAACTGAACATACCAAACGCGAAAACCAAAGTCACTAAAACAAATTTCTTGAACTCAGGCCCAAGCGCGATTGAAATAGAAATTTTTTTGTCTGCTGTGATTTTCGCGGCCTTCTCTTTCACGAAGTATAATACTAGCACCGCAAGTATCGCTGGGAGGAAGGATATCCAGAATATCGTTCGGTATGCTTCTTCGGGGCTTGTTTTTACGGTTAAGTACGGGAGCATAAAGAATACTGTCAGCGGCCCTAATACTGCACCCAACTGGTCCATCATCTTTCTGTAACCGTACGCTCTGCCTCTTGTCTCCTCGGTTGTTTCGTCAGCAACCATCGCATCTCTTGCCGTGCCTCTCAGTCCCTTGCCGACTCGGTCGCAAAATCTGACGATTAACACCTGATGCCACGTGTTCGCTAAGGCAAAAAACGGCTTCACGAATGTTGACAAACCGTAGCC
>CAZKCF010000149.1:0-2048 GCA_964551365.1 uncultured archaeon | reverse complement strand
TGTCATAGCTTGGGTCTGATTCGGCTATCCCCAATTCTTGCGCTTCCTTTAACGCTATGTCGAAGTCCACGGATTCTTCGGACATTTTTGTGAGTATGAAGTTTGTGGTCCCGTTTAGTATGCCGTACACTCTTTTTATTTCGTTTATCTGCAGTGTTTTTTTGTAGAGGTTTATTAGGGGTATTGCTCCGGCCACGGTTGCTTCGAAGAGTAGTTGCACGTTGTTTTTTTGCGCGGCGTCCATTAGTTCCATGTATTTTATTGCGAGCGGTGATTTGTTGGATGTTACAACGTGTTTCCCTGATTCAAGGGCCTTCATCATATGTGTTAACCCCGGTTGACCTGTCTTGATGTTTCCGGGCGTCAGTTCGACAATAACGTCTGAGTCTACTGATTCTATGACCTCCAAGGTGCTTTTCGGGGTCCAGCCGTTCACCGACTCCAAGCCGCATTCGAGCGCCTTCTTCAAGTCAATTCCGTTTGCGTCAACAACGCTTCCGTTGCGCTCGCAAATGCTTACAACCTTCAAGTCCACGCCAAAGTTTTTTCTCACAAACGGGTTTTTTTCGAGGATGGTCTTCACAGTACCCTTGCCGATGACTCCGAAACCCACGATGGTTAGTCTTAGCGTTTTCATGTTCAATCCAGCGAGCTGATTAAGAGCATGTTTTTTTGGGCGCAAATTTTTTCTATTTCTTCAGCGAGTTTTGGCAGGCGTTTTTTGTCGACGTCGACCCTCATCATGACCGACGATTTTTCTTTGGGATCTGGCATCAGGACTTCGAAGTCTGATACTGTGCCTATGTCGTTTATCCTGTCGATGGTGTCTCTGACGTCGGTGTCTATGACGTGGCCTACGAGTATGAACGACATGGTTTTTTTGGCGTAGTATTGCCTGCCTTCAACGCTGATTTCCGCTATGTGGACCTTGCGTTTCACGAGAGCGGATTTAATCAAATCCAGCGACTCGTTGTCATTCACGTGGAACGAGACTATGACCTCCACGCGTTCTTTTTTGTTCCTGCTGTGGACTACGCTTATGATGTTTCCGCCGTGTGACGAAATCGGCTCCAGCGTGTTCAACAGGGTTCCCGGCTTGTCTTCCAAGCCCAAGGCCATCTCAACTTTCATCTGAATCGTGTCTGATTTAATCTCTTCTTATTTATAGACTAATCTGCTTAAAAATAATCCTAGTCCGATTATGCCTACCTTAATCATAACTGAAAAACCGGATGTGGCTGAGCGCATAGCCCGTGCCATCGGCAGTCCTAAGAAGCATTCGAGCGGTGGGATACCGTATTATACTGTGGGCGACACTTTTATTGCTCCTGTGGTGGGTCATGTTTATGGTCTTGTTGAGAGGAATGCCGGCCAGTGGACTTATCCCGTCTTTGACGTGACTTGGAGGCCGAACTATGAGGTGAGTAAGGGCGCAGAGTATACTCGGCGTTACATACAAAATATTGAGGAGTTGAGCAGGAATTGTGATTCTTTCATTAACGCGTGCGACTACGATATTGAGGGGGAGGTTATCGGCTACAATGTCATAAAGTATGCGTGCAATAACGACCCGTTGGCTGGTAATGTCTTGCGTATGAAGTATTCTACGCTCACCCAGGAGTCTATTGTCAACTCGTATAACAGTTTGCAGAAGCCTGACCGGGGTATGGCTGATGCTGGTCTTGTGAGGCATTTGCTGGATTGGTTTTGGGGCATAAACCTCTCTAGGGCGTTGAGTCTTTCAGTAAGACGTGTAAACCGGTATGCGACACTTAGCATCGGACGCGTCCAGGGTCCGACACTAAAGTTTCTGGCAGCCCGGGAACACAGCATAAAGGCGTTTAAGCCCGAAACCTTCTGGCAGCTTGAGATGACGGCTGCGAAAGATATCCAAGACGTTTCAGCATTACACTTCAAGGAAAAGTTCACAGACAAGCAGGACGTCTTGGACACTAAAGCCCGTTGCGGCAGCAAAGCTGTTGTAGCATCAATAGACCATAAGACGGCTAAACAGGCGCCTCCGTGTCCGTTCGACCTCACTACATTAC
>CAZKCF010000148.1:0-2054 GCA_964551365.1 uncultured archaeon | reverse complement strand
GGTGGACGGCATGCTTTCGACAGCAGCTTTCAACAAAAAAAGGATGGCAGAACTTGCTGGCGCCAACTTCACTACTGCAACAGAGTTCGCGAACTATCTTGTGAGAGAAAAAAATATGCCGTTCAGGGAAAGCCATAGAATTGTTGGAAACATTGTGAGAGCGCTTGCGTCAGCAGGAAAAGACTTCAGCGACATCAGCGCAGTCAAAACGATTCTGGCGAAAAACAACATCAACGTGAGCGAAACAGGAATACTGCAGACAATCGACCCGATAAAGTCAGTCCAAACGTACTCGAGCACGGGAAGCAGCTCGCCTGAACAAACAAGCAAAATGGCGTCCACACTAGAGAAAGAATCACAAAAGTGCTTGAAGCTTGTTCTGCTCAGGCGCACTAGAATACAAAAAGCGCAAGAGCTTACTGAGAAGGCTGCGAAATCCTACATTGCTTAAAGATGGTTGATAGAGACCGCTTGATTAAAACTCTGGAAGACTTAATCAGGATTCCGAGCTTCGATGATGAGAAAAACATAGCAGAGTACGTTAAATCACGCCTCCAAGAATCCAACCTAAGTGCGAAAATCGACGGCGCAGGAAACGTTATCGCAGAACACGGCGACGGCAGAGGACTACTCCTGAACGCGCACTTGGACACAGTAAAGGCGCTTAACTGGACCATAAACCCTTTTGAGCCGGTGACTAAGGAAGGCTTGTTGTATGGTCTCGGAGCCAGCGACGACAAGTCTGGCGTGGCCTTGATGATAGAGCTTGCAGGATACTTTGCCGGGAAAAAACTTAAGGACGGGCTCGTGTTCGTCTTCAGCGTGCGGGAGGAAAACAGCAGGCTTGAGGAAAACGGCTCATACGCCGCCTTAAAGTCAATCAAAGCCCGCCGAGGAATAGTGTTAGAGTCCTCAGCCCTCAAGGAAAACAACGTCAGGATAGGCGTAGGCTGCAAGGGCATATACCGCCTCGAGATTGACGTCAAAGGCAACGCCTGCCACAGCGGAAGCCCATGGGAAGGAAAAAACCCCATAAACTACGCCGCAAAACTCATAACAGACTTGGAGCGCACTAATCTCCCGAAAAAAGTGGTTGAAACACATGGATTCAAAAAAGAAGTTAATGCAGTAGCCAACATCACGCAAATTAACGCGTGGGAGGGCGCGAACGTGATACCCAGCAAATGCAGGGTAAGCTTAGATTATAGGGTAGTGCCCGGCGAGACTGAGGAAAGCATACGTCTCTTGTTGAAGGACTTGCTTGATAGAAACCTAGAATGCGGCTACGACATCGTCGGCAGGAAATTTTATCCCGCAGACGTTTGCACCGACAGAGAACTGATAAGCTTGTGCAAAAAGGCAGCGCGTGAGGCTAATCTGAAGCCAGAACTCGGCGTCAAGAACGGGAGGACCGACGCCACCGTGTTCCACAACTATGGGGGGATAGAGTGCGTCACGTTTGGTCCGGGTTGCATCGGGCACGGCCACAGAAAGAACGAGCACGTACACTTGGACAGGTTTGTGAACACGAGCAACGCCATATTCCGCCTCGTCAAGCAGATGGTGCTTTAAGCCGCGTAATATCTCTTTTTATAAACGGGACGTTAATATCTTATGTGGGTTTGCGATGATAGGGGAAATTTTAACAATTCTGTTTTCAATGTTGTTTTTCGTAATACCTCTGATAATTTTCGGCATTCCGGTGCTGCTGATACTGGCAGCACTCTTCGTGAGGATATTGTTTGAGTACGAGAGGGGCATACTCTTCGAGTTCGGAAAATACGCTGGCGTGTGGGAGCCGGGATTCCACTTTATAATACCCGTCTACCAGAAGCTGGTTAAAGTCGACCTGAGAGTCAACACCGTGGACATCCCCAAGCAGGAGGTCATGACCAAAGACAACGTGCCGGTAAGCATAAACGCGATAGTTTACTTCAGAGTCAAGAAACCGGAGAAAGCCATACTGAACGTGGAAGACTACATATACGCGGTAAGCAAGTACGGGCAGACGTCGCTTAGAAACGTGACAGGAGAAACATCACTAGACGAACTAC
>CAZKCF010000147.1:0-2120 GCA_964551365.1 uncultured archaeon | reverse complement strand
CTTAGGCACCGTAGGACCCACGAGAACATCAACATCCCGTAAAGCCTGATTCAACTCGTTCCTTATAACCGAGCGGGCCATAAGAGCTTTCCGATAGTATCTGCCGCTGTACTCCTTCTGGGAAATGTACTCGCCGAGCAGAATCCGCCTCAAAACCTCCTCGCCACAAACATCCTCAATCTTGTATCCATAACGCCTGCCATCAAACTTCCGGGTGGCTGAGAAAAACTCAACGTAGACATTAAGGTAATACGTCGGCAAAGCAACCTCAAGGTTGGGCAAACTAACGTCAACCACCTCAGCACCAGCCGAAGAAAACTTGTCCAACGCAGCATGAATTATCCTCTTTATCCCCTTGTCAGATATCAGACCGTCAAACTCGCCAGCATAACCCACACGAACATCCTCCAGCCTAGGATTAAGCTTACTTGAAAACCGATAGAACCCGCCGTCAAGAGTAAGAGACGTGCCATCGCACCCATCATGGCCTGAAACCACTTCAAGCAAAAGCGCTGCATCCTTCACGTTTCGGGCTAATGGGCCAATCTGGTCTAAAGACATCGCCAAGTCAATCAAGCCATACCGCGATACTACGCCGTAAGTCGGCTTAAATCCCACTACTCCACAGTGCGAGGCCGGATTTCTTATCGAGCCTCCGGTGTCCGAACCTAACGCCACGTCAACGAAGCCTGCAGCAACCGCAGCCGCGCTGCCGCTTGATGAGCCGCCGGGTATGTGTCCTGATGCCGCCGGGTTGTCTGTTGGCTTGTAGTAAGAGGTTTCTCCTGAGGAGCCGCACGCGAATTCGTCCATGTTTGTGAGCCCCATTATGCGGCCGCCTTCGTGTTTTATCTTCTTGACGACTGTTGCGTCGTATGGGGCGACGTAGTTTTCAAGAGTCTTTGATGCCGCTGTAGTCGGGAGGCCTTCCACACACATGTTGGATTTTACTGCCACAACTAGTTTGGAGAGCCGCCCTTTTGACGCTGTGTTCTGTAGCGCAACCTCGTTTTCGTCAAGCACTATGAATGAGTTTATTTTACGGTCTTTCTCTTTTGTTTCGCGTACTCTGGACTTAAAATCGGTTGCCATAAAGTATATAGTGATTGTATTCCATGTTTAAATGTGGAGACTCTCGTCAAGATTTTAGCGGCAGTTATTCTGGTGGGCGTGATTTTGGGAGTCGGGTACAGCGGTTTTAACCCAATGGACTTTTTCGCGTCAACGACTACTACAACCAGCACGTCAAGCACTTCTTCAACCACCACAACAATGCTTTTAAGCACCACGACGACGAGCACCAGCTCAACAACATCTTCAAGCACGACAACATACAGGATTTCATTCACCATAAGAAAGGGCACATGCTATGACGGCCTACAAAACCAGCTGGAAGAGGGCGTAGACTGCGGGGGACCGTGCCCACCATGCAAAATAGAATGTAATGTGGACTCAGACTGCGGCAGCCCACACTACACAGACACATTCTGCCTTAAAAACGACGTCTACAAGGCGTACATGACATACGACTGCCTGAGCCCAGGCAAACTAAACGCCTCATGCCGGATGAACAAGATGAACGTGGTTGTGAAAAAATGCGCGTTCAACCAGCAGTGCCTGTTCACCGACTTCTGCCCGGAAGCCGAAAAATGCCTTGAGGCGCGTTGCATATACGAAAGCCAAGTCTGTGACTGGAAAATTTGTTAGAGAAGATGAGAGTGCTCATACTAATGTGCGGGGAGGGTTTGGGGCACACGAGCCGGTGTCTTGCAGCAGGCCGAACGCTGGCTGAGAGAGGCCATGAAGTCGTATATGGCGCGTACGGTTACTCCAAGCAGCTTGTTGAGAAGTCGGGGTTTGCTGCGGTGGAGATTCCTTCTGAAATAAAGTTGGTTGGAAAATCTGGTTCGTTGGACATAGTCGACTCGATTGAGGAGACCATAAGGTCTACTGAACTTTTGGCTGGGCCGAAAATAATCAAGATTATACGGGATTATAAGCCGGACGTCGTTTTGTCAGACAGCTATTTTCTCGGGGCCATAGCGTCGAAGCTGGAGGGCGTGCCAGTTGACTTGATTTTAAACCAGACTAACGTGGGTTCTTTCTTCGAGAACAGGGGT
>CAZKCF010000146.1:1291-2132 GCA_964551365.1 uncultured archaeon | reverse complement strand
GGCTTAGGCATCTCCCTGTGGAAGACGCCTTCTCCGCCGTTCTCGTCCAAGAGCTTTATGCCTTCCTCAATAGAGTCCTTCAAGAGTCGCTCGGCAGTCTTGTACTCCGGAGCCTTAACGTGAACCCTATACAAGGGCGCTGATATATAGCTGACATTAATGTTTGAGTCTTTGTCAGTCTTGTGTTTTTCCACCACATTCAGGGACTTTCTTATCTTTTCGATTCCATTCGGGTCGTAGCTTTTCAACTCCACGTAACCCGTTATCTCAACGTACGGAACCTTAATGCTCTTCTTTATCAGTTCGACGAGTTTAATCTTCCATCCCTCAGACAACTCCAGTTTGTCAGCTAACGCCGGGTCGCCTGCTATTGCCTCAAGCCCACTGTACACGCTATCATATCCCCTGAGAAGTTTTTCAGCGACCGTACTCTCTATTTCACTGTACTTTACGCCGAGTTCCTTGGACAAAAACTGCAGCAGCTTCTCAGCCCTCTGATTCTGTTTACTGTCCTGAAGCTTATCCTTGCGCTGTGACTCCTTCACTCTCCTCAAGGACAAATCAATGTGGCCTTTCTCGGGGTTCACGCCCAAAACAATCAAGACGACCTTTTGACCCTCCTTCACGTAATCCCTTATGTTCCGAACCCATTTCAAAGAAATCTCAGAGAGAGGAAGCATACCCCTCCTATGAACGCCCCTGTCGTCCCTGTACTCGTCAAGAGTGATGAACGCACCCTGCTTGAATATGCTGTCTACAGTGCCTATCACAAGCTCCCCTGCTTCAGGATAACCGCTGCTTTTAACCATAGCTCAGGTAGTTATTAACTACGGTTTAATAT
>CAZKCF010000146.1:0-1281 GCA_964551365.1 uncultured archaeon | reverse complement strand
CACCCTAAGTTATCACACAAAAAATGCGCACACACATCTTCATGGCTTTGGTTGAACACAAGCCTGGCGTGCTGCAGAGAATAGCCTCACTCTTCAGCCGCAGAAAATTCAACATAGAAAGCATCACCGTGGGCGCCACCGAAAACTCTGGGATAGCACGGATGACCATACTCGCGGAAGGTGACGACAGGGTTCTTGAGCAAATCACCAAGCAGATGAACAAGCTTGTTGACGTCATAAAAGTCATGGACGTTAGCAGGGAAAACGCTGTTTGCCGCGAACTGTGCATTGTGAAGATTCACACTCCAAACGAGCAGAAGCGTTCTGAAGTCATGCAATACACCGACGTCTTCCGCGGGAACATAGTTGACGTAGCTCCTAAGACACTGGCGGTTGAGATAATCGGCGACTCAGACAAAATAGATGCATTCATCGACCTGGTAAGGCCTCTCGGAATAAAAGAGATGACTCGCACAGGCATGACTGCAATGCAGAGAGGCTAATAAACAACCAACCAAGATGCGTTCTTCTTACCCCCTCTTCAGAATATTCGACATATCAGTCCAACTGCACATAACATTCATAGCCTTCCTACTGCTATTGCTGCTGTACTCCGGCATAAGCAGTTTCATATTCTTCTTCCTAGTCTTCGTGTTCGTACTAGCGCACGAACTCTCACACTCCATCGTAGCTAAACTTGGCGGAGTACGGGTTGACAAAATAGTGCTGACCTTCTCCGGTGGAATAGCCAGCTCCGAAATACATGAAAACCCCAAGCTCGAGCTGGCGATGAGTGTTGCAGGACCCCTCTTCAATTTCATCGTAGCCGGCGCTTGCATTCTAATATTCGTGTTCTCTGGCATGTTTACGGCATACTCCGAGCAGCTGGGTCTTATGAACCAGACTAATGTCACGTTGTATGGGCTAAACTCCACTTTATCTGATTCTGCGTTTGCGGATTACTCTGAATCGCTTGACTCCGGTGGGGTGCCGTCAACTCCTGCGTCGCTGCTACTGTTAGTCACATACATAAACCTGATGTTGGGTTTGTTCAACATACTGCCTGGTTTTCCGATGGACGGGGGCAGGATACTTCGGTCTACGCTAGCCTTGTTCATGCCCTACCTGAAGGCCACTCGAATAGCGGTAATGGTCGGGCAATACATAATATTCCCCCTCCTTTTTGTGGCCGGGGTGTTAACGCAAAGCGTTTTCCTGATGGTAATCCCCCTCTTTCTGTTTTTCGCAGGCTCTAACGAACTAAAGTTCATAGGATTCAAG
>CAZKCF010000145.1:0-2200 GCA_964551365.1 uncultured archaeon | reverse complement strand
ATCGCCTACTTTGACTGGTGAAACAGTCAGAGTCGGCGATAAGGTGGAAGTCAACTACGTGGGCAGTTTCGAGAATAACACGGTTTTCGACACGTCTTACGAAGACGTGGCCAAGTCTGCGGGCATATACTCTTCGCTTAGGGAATATCAGCCTCTTGTTTTTGTCGTGGGCGCTGGTGAGTTGATTAGCGGTTTTGAGGAGGCTGTGGTGGGCATGAGGGTTGGTGAAAAGAAGACGGTGACTCTTCGGCCTGAAAAGGCGTACGGAGTCTATAATCCTGAGCGGGTGATGGTGATGAATAGGACGTATTCTACTGACCGTCTTGCTGGTGTGTCGCCGCTTGTGTTTGAAAACGTGTTAAACGTCACGCCTGAGGTGAACAAAACGTTTTCAAGCGATTCCATACCGTGGCCAATATTTGTTTTGAATGTGACGAAGGATTCTGTTGGAATACGCTATGACCCTGTTGTTGGCTTGGTTTTTGAGACCATGCTAGGTAACGCCACGGTAGTGAATTTGACTGAGGATAGCATATGGGTTCGGGAGAATCCTGTTGTGGGCAGTAAAATATTGACTCGGATTGGGCCTGCGGTAATAACAGGCGTCAACGAGTCTCACGTAACATTAGACTTCAACCACGAGCTGGCGAATAAGACGCTGGTGTTCCAGATACAGGTTGAAAGCATACTCACGTCCGCCAGTACGGACTGAACAATCTCTTGAGCGACGTCACGACACTCAACGTTGACTCCCGTACTAGGCCCTCTGGCGGAGCGTCCATACTTTTGTTTCCCAATAGAGTTGAAACAATCGTGTGGTTAGACTTCTTCAGGCTCTCCAAGTTGTAGCCGCCTTCAAGTTCGAACAAAATCCTGCCATCGCATGCTTTGCAAGCAAGCTTTAGCATCGCGTCTGTCATAAAACCGTACCCCTCCTCAGTGAGACACAAGCCCGACAAAGGGTCGTCCCTGTGCGAATCCTGGCCGGCAGACACCACAATAAACTCCGGTTTGTACATTTCCGCCAGAGGAAGCACAAACTCCTCAAGGATGTACGCGTAGTCTGCGTTGCCCGTGCCTGCGGGCACTGGTATGTTAACAGTGTAGCCTTCTCCTACTCCCGCCCCCATCTCATTGATGAATCCTGTGTGAGGGTAAAGCGTCCTCGGATCCTGGTGTATTGAAACATCCAGCACGCTTGGGTCACAATAGAATACCTCGCACGTGCCGTTGAATGCGTGCGCGTCCCAGTCCAGCAGAAAAACCCTATTTAGGCCGTATGCTTCCTGGAGATGCCTGATTAATACTGCGGGATTGTTGAAGTAGCAGAAGCCCATAGCCCTGTCGCGCGTTGCGTGGTGTCCGGGCGGTCTTACGAGAGCGAACGCGTTCCCCTTGTTTTCCATTACTTTTTTTCCGGCTGTTATCAGGCCTCCTGCAGCCAGCAGTGCCGTGTCGTATGTTTTCTTGCATGCGTGTGTGTCTTCGTCGAATGATGTTTCTTTTCTGCTTGCTTCGAGCACTGACTTAACGTGTTCTCTCGTGTGAACTCTGAGCAAGTCTTTTTCGGCGCATTTTTTCGGCGTCAGAATTTCAAGTTGGTTCAAGAGTCCAGTCTTTTTGAAGTACTCGATTGTTTCAGTGAGGCGTTCCGGCCTTTCAGGATGGTTTGGCGGCTGCCGATGCTTTTCGTAGTCTTTGTGGTAAGCTAAAAAGGTTGCCATCCTCTTATTTGAACAAGTCTAACGTCATCTGTCTGCCCAGCCCTTTGAGTTCGTCTTCACTGTAGCCCAGTGCCTCCAGAATCCGCATCACAGCGGGTAGCAGTTGGTTGTTTATGTAGTACTCTGGGTCATAGTCTCCCTCCTCAACGAAGTCAAGTATCTGTGCCTTGTCGCTTATGCTGTCTCCTTTTCGCGTGACAACATAGGTTATTATGTCTCCTTGCTTGAAGTCACGGCCGTTTTTCATCGCCTTTTTCGCGGCCACCACGTGAGGCCCCATTTGCACGTAGTCTCCGAGGTTGCGGGTCATCTGGGTGTTTATCGCCAAATCGGCGAGTTTCACTCTACCGTCTTTTATGTCCGACAACCGTTTCTTCACTATTGCGACAGCCTTCTCAGGGTCCCTATCCTTCAGTATGGCGTCCAAGACGTCTTTCTGCGTCTCCTTAGCGACTTCAGCCCAATCCCTCCTACGC
>CAZKCF010000144.1:798-2204 GCA_964551365.1 uncultured archaeon | reverse complement strand
CTTTTATGGAGTATTCGAGGCTTTTTTCCCTGCCTTCTTTGCTTAGCGGTTCACTCATGGTCTTCGAACGTTATAGTAAACTAAAAAAATAGGCGTTAAGGCGTTTTACGCCGGCAACGGCTCCTTCATCCAAACAGCCGACACTATCATGGCGGCTAGCAGGATTACTGCGAACGCGAATGTTGTTATGCTGATGCCGACAGTAAACGGTATCGCGTAAATGTACGCCACCGACGGGGGTATTATAATATGGTAAGCCATCATCTCCTTCACCAGTATGAACGAGCACGTGTACACGAACATGGTGAACGCCAGATACCAGCCCACGTTCGCTAAGAATCCTTCTATGTGGTGGCTGGCGAACAAAAAAGCGTTTGACATGATGAGCGACGCGAATGCTTTCCGCAAGTTCCCTACCTCCATGTAACTTATTCCGAGTTTGCGCTTAAATTCCTCGTTGCGTTATAACATATCAAACGTGGGATGATGGGAGCTTGAGATACTAAAGCAGTTGGTCGGCCACCAGACTACGTCCGTGCAGGAGGCTTCAAGGACCGGTTTTCTTCGGCAGTAAGCATAGTTAAAGCGAAGCTCCGGAAGCAGACAAACTAAACGCGATTAGTCTTTTTGGACAATGGCCTGCGAGTTAGCGCATTAACTACTGCGTTCACCAGCGTTGCGTATTCGGCGTCGCCTACGCTCGCGTTCCTCAAGGCTGTTATGACTTCAAGACGGTATCTATCGTTTGTTTCAGGGCTGGTTACGTCTTCCTGGCTTAATGTTTCATCTGTTTTCTCTTCAAGCCACTTCCGGCTTTCATTGCAGTCTGAGAGCAGCTTCCGCAGGTATTCGTTCAGCAGAAGCTGCGTTTGCTTTGATTGCCCTCTAGCCCCAAGTTTTTTCAAGATTGTGTCTGACATGATGAGCCTGAGTTTGGCCAGATGCTCGTTTCTGTCTGAGGAGACTATCACTCCCCCCATTTCTATTGACGCGAACATGTTCCCAAAGTAGGCTGAAGGCGTCTCATTGTCTGGGTTTCTTGGCATGACATACACTTTTGCCCCATCCGTCGGGGCGTTAGTGTAAATAAGGTTCGGCGGATTGTTTTTCTCGAAGGCAACTGCCGCCGTCTTTTCCGTGACGCGGGCGACCTCTAAGGCATTTCTGCCTTGTATCATAAAAGCGTGAGCCGGATACTTCATCACATCAAACACAGTGACTTTTTTAGCCCCCCTACCTAACGTCAAAAGAGGCTTCACTGGCGCTTCTTCAATAGGTAGCGTGTTCTTTTCTGTGGGAATACCACTCCTGCTGAAGGCCTGATGGTGTCTGTGGTGCTTTATTGACGCGCCAAGGTGGTTGTATATGACGACGTACTCTGGCATCTCTTCCACAAAACGTATTGC
>CAZKCF010000144.1:0-788 GCA_964551365.1 uncultured archaeon | reverse complement strand
GATAGATGTTTTCTGCTGCCGATTGTGAGGTGGCCGTTGAATATCGGAAACGGGTTGGGGTAGACTACATTGTCTCCCAAGGTGAATCCCTTCTCGGCCATGGGCATAAATTGTTTGCACAAAAAGCATGCGTTTTCACTGAACGTGCGTTTGAATTCCCGCCGCTGACGCTCCAGTTGTTTTTGCATTCTATGGAGTCTTCCGGTATGGTCTTCCTTGCTCATGGACTTTAGTATTCTCTCCGCCTGCGTGGCGTAGAATGCTGTTGTCTTGGACTCGTATTCTTTTGCGAGCTTTTTCAGTAGTGCGAGCGCTTCGCCAGCAACTTTCGCGGATTCTTCGATTACTGTCTCGGGTGTGTTAAATTTCTTGCCCTTCTTTCTGTCGTCTCGTGCGGGATTATACTGCACGTATACGTTGTTTCCGCCGTCTATCGGAAACCGCGTGTACGCAACCTCCTCGGCCGAGTTTTCGGAAATGATTCCCGCGTCATCCCTCTGCTGTCTGAGAAGCTCCCTCACTTTGCCGCGCAGTTTGCTGACCTTCAGCTTCCGGAGGCGGGCATCAAAGTCCAGCGTGATTAAACCAAAGTTATCTTTAGACATTTCGCAGGCTTCTAGGATGACGCCGAGTAATGCCTTGGCAGACTCCCGGACTTTAAGGCGAGAAGACAATTTTTCGTTCAGCGCGCGAAGCGCTTCCAGGCGCTGGAGGGCATCCTCGTGTGTGCTTCTTTTGCCCGACTCTTTTTTTCCTTCAGCCACTTTTTCCCTCTTATGGTATATGAT
>CAZKCF010000143.1:0-2224 GCA_964551365.1 uncultured archaeon | reverse complement strand
GTATGAACGTCCTGCACGAGGCGTTCTCT
The DNA here is from genome assembly GCA_964551365.1 of uncultured archaeon. Lineage (GTDB taxonomy): Archaea > Altiarchaeota > Altiarchaeia > IMC4 > SCGC-AAA252-I15 > CAZKCF01. The sequence continues at coordinate 2,195 of CAZKCF010000143.1, read as the reverse complement.
TTCACAACCTCCCTTATTTCCACCATCTCGGTGACAGCATTCACGTTCCCTGAAACGCCCGCTTTACCCGCCGTCATGTTAAACTCCCTCGTGCGCCAAGCCCACCAACGCTTTGACTTTTTTGTAGTCTTCTGCTTTCATGAAATCCTCCAGCTCTTTTGTTATCTTTCTGAAGGCGTCCAAGCCCCTGTAGAATACTGCAGTCCCAACGCCTACTGCGGAGGCTCCTGCCATCATTACTTCGGCTGCGTCCAAGCCCGTTGTTATGCCGCCCGTGCCTATTATGGGTATGTCGACTGCTTTATACACGTCGTAGACGCACCTTACTGTAATAGGCTTCACTACCGGGCCACTCATCCCGCCGACCTTAAAGCTTAAAACAGGCTTTTTCGCCCTCACGTTCACCACCATGCCGGGGCCCAGCGTGTTGCCCATGTTTATGGCGTCCGCGCCTGCGTCTTCAGCAGCCTTCGCAATCTCCCCTAAGTTCATGACGCTTGGCGAAAGCTTTACAATAACCGGTTTTTTAGTAGCCTCCCGGACAGCCGAAGTTATCTTCCGCGTGGCTTCAGGAGTCCCATGGCCTGCAAGCAAACCAAAACCCGGCGTGTGCGGGCAAGAAAGCACAATCTCCAGCGCTGAAAACTCCATGTCTTCTACTTTTTCGGCCATGAAGGCGAATCCTCTAGCGTCTTCGGCGACTACGCTCGCAATCACAGGCGCGCCAAGCTTTTTCAACCCAACAAACTCTTTTCTAGCGTTCGCAAGGCCCATGTTACAGTATCCCATGGCGTTGAGTAGTCCTCCCTCCACTTTCACGATGTTGGGGCCGCGGTGGCCTGTGCGGCGTTCCCTAGTCAGCGACTTTATGGTCACGGCGCCAGCGCCGTTTTGTATGGCGCGTTCTAGGCAGCCTCTTGTGACGCCGAGTATTCCAGAAGCGAGTATTGTCGGGTTTTTTAGCTTTATCCCACAGAATCTGGTGCTTAAGTCAACCATCTCTTATGATATTACCTGTAAAGATAATAAATTGTTTCCGGTAGATTACTTTGAGCATGAAATTAAAGCAAGTGCCTTCTGACTTTAAGGTCGAGGAAGTAGGCGACTTCAAGATTAAGGCCAACAGCAGATACCTGCTATACGTTCTTGAAAAAGAGGGGTTTGACTCGTTTTATGCCATAGACTACTTTTCCAGAAGAAATCGCATTCCTAAGTCAGGCTTTGGGGTTGCCGGACTTAAAGACCGGCATGCGGTCACAAAACAATACGTCACCCTGCCCGTAAAGTATTCTCCAAGCCATCTGGGCGAAGACAAACTCAAGCTCAAGCTCCTAGGCTACGTGGACGAGAGCATAAGATTGGGCGACCGCACTGGAAACCGTTTTGAGATTACTGTGCGCGACATCAGGAAAGGCGAGCTCGCTGGCGTCTACCTATCGCTCACTCTTCCTAAGGTAGTTACGCCATCATGGTGACGAAGAGGGTATTCAACAAGTGAACGCGGTTTTATTCTGCTGTTCCAATAGTGTATCACTTAAGGGGGTGGGCGTATTTTGGATGACATCAAAGAGTCTGTCACGAAAAAGTTTTTGGAAAACAACCTTATACTCACATCAAACTGCCTTGAACGCATAGTAACTGAAAAAATAAACGCCGACGAAGTGATAGCCAACGCAAAAGAGCGTGGGGTGTGGCTTGTCGACCACGTGTTCCTAGAAAAGCTTTTGACTGCTGAAAAACAGCTCACAGAGATAGCAGACCAGATTTCAGGCAAGGCCGAACAAGTGGAAGTCGTAAAAGGCAGGTCAATATTCGCGAAGGAAGTTGACTCGCGCCTTGAAATACACGAGGATTATGAAGTCAACGGCAAGTCAACGTGCACTGGAAAAATAGAAGACTTCCTAGACTACTTCACCACACGATACAGGAACCTCTCAAACATAATCAAGTCGCGGCAAGACTACCGTGGGGCGCTTCCCATAGAAGCCGTCCGCGGCAGCTCCGAAAAGGTTGCTGTCGTTTGCATGGTGGCTTCCAAGCGGGACAGTAGCCGAGGATACCGCTTCCTCGACGTCGAAGACCCGACCGGCGAACTGACGGTCTTCATCTCGCCAGACAACAGGCGCCTTATGGAGTTGTACGACCAAGTGCTCGAGGACGAAGTCATCGGAGTGAAGGGTGTCGTGAAAAACGAC
>CAZKCF010000142.1:0-2245 GCA_964551365.1 uncultured archaeon | reverse complement strand
TCCTTTTCCTCCGGAAGCATTTTATTTAACCGCAAGAAAATTATAGTTTAATCTCGAACGTGTCGATAATCTTCTGCTCAGTCGTCCTCTTTATCTCAGCAGTCACCTTAACGTAAGGCTCAAGCCCAGAGCCGACCACCTTATCCTTAAGAAGATTATCAACCTGATATATCCCAGCAGAATTTATCATCTCAATCCGCAAAGTTATCGGCCTCTCCTTAGTAGACTCGATTTTAACACCCTTTATAGCAAGCGCGGATATGGAGTGAATGTTCTTCTCACCTATCGCGAACGGTATCCTACTTCGGCCTTCAGCCATGTCAAGCGCGTCCGCAATCCTCAGTACGCCGGCTTCTATTGTGAAAGGCATGAACTCCGTGGAGTGAGATAATACTGCATGCAATACTTCGCCGTAGATTATTGTGGCCTCCCGGCTGGGGTAAACGCCTTCAAGAAGTCTCTTCAAGACTGGAGCAGCCACTGGGACGCTGAACTGGGCGTGGTCTTGGCGGTGTACGACGTGGCCCACGTCATGCAGACACGCAGCCAGAAAAACAACAACCTCCGCGTCCTCCACAGACATCTTATGGTCTTTCACCAGCGACGGCTCAACACCAGCCTCAACAAGATTACGAAGCATACGCAACGCAGCGTTAGCCACAACCGCCACATGAATTGGGCCATGATCCGAAATATGGTTTCGATCAATAGCGACAATGTTGCTTGACGACCAAAGCGTCTGCAACTCCACGTCAGAGTTAACCCTCTCCAACATCAGACGCAGTTTCTCATTACCCCCCGCAGGAAGATTCAAGACCATGGTCAAACATTATCGCATGATTTTAAAAATCGGCTTAATCCAACAGAACCTACTGCAAGCTAAAAAAAGCGCGTGGAACATAATTTTTATACTCTCACATCCATGTATTATCTCACAAAAATGGCTTTAATGGATGTTGGCAGGGTTTGTAGGAAAACAAGCGGCAGAGACGCCGGCAAAATATGCGTGATAGTTGAAGGAGAAGAGAAAGGATGCGTCGTCGTAGAAGGCAAAGACGTTAACAAAAGCAAAGTCAACGTAACGCATCTTGAGCCGACTCCAATAGTGCTTGACATCAAAAAATCCGCTAAAAAGGAAAAAATAGTTGAGGAGTTATCGAAAGCTGGTTTAGCTTAGGCTAATGGACCCTAAAGCCGCCGAAATTCTAGTTAAGTCCGACGACGAAACGAACCCTGACTACGGCTGCGTTCCGGAAAAACGGCCCCTCGGAGAGTACATAAAAAAAGGTTTCGTTAACATAGACAAGAACGCCGGCCCAACGTCACACCAAATCTCCGCATGGGTTAAAAACATACTACAGTTAAGCAAAGCAGGCCACTCAGGAACACTAGACCCAAACGTGACCGGCGTACTGCCCATAGCACTAGAAGACTCCGTCCGAATTGTAAACGCGCTGCTTCTTTCCGGAAAAGAATATGTGGGAGTGATGGTGTTGCACGAGGACGCGTCAAACGAAAAACTGGAGAAACTGTTTAAAGAATTCACGGGCGAAATATACCAGCGGCCTCCAGTAAAATCCGCGGTGAAACGAAGCCTTAGAACACGAAAAATATACCAACTGGAATTGATGGAAAAAGAAGGCCGAGAAACCTTGTTCAGAGTGAACTGCGAGGCAGGCACATACATAAGAAAACTATGCCACGACATCGGACTGGTTTCGGGAGCGGGAGCACACATGCAGGAACTGCGCAGAACACGAGTCGGGCCATTCAATGAGGAAAACGCAGTCAGCCTGACCGACCTCAAGGACGCGTACGTGTTCTACCAGCAGGACGGCAAAGAAGAAACACTCAGAAAACACATAAAACCCATGGAGTACGCGGTACAAGACCTCAAAAGCATGTGGGTGAAAGACACGGCAGTCGACGCCCTATGCCACGGAGCACCACTAACCGCCCCTGGAGTAAGCAAACTCGAATCCGAAATAAAAGAGGGCGAACAAATAGCGCTCTTCACATTAAAAGGAGAGCTTATCGCATTAGCTGAGGCGACAAAAAACGCGGACGAAATAATGGCGTCAGAAAAAGGCATCGCAGCCAAACTAAAAAGAGTCGCAATGCCGGAAAAAACCTACCCCCGAAGCTGGAAACAACACTAATATTTAAGAAAAACCATAAACAATAACGATGGACGAAAAACTACTTCAAATACTGGCGTGTCCCAAATGCAAAGGCGACCTAGAAC
>CAZKCF010000141.1:0-2245 GCA_964551365.1 uncultured archaeon | reverse complement strand
CTCTAACATACTGCGAAGAGGAGTTTTCTCCAGAAGCCGCTGAGGCATCGTCGTATAGAAGGCTAACAGCATTCCGACAAGAGCCACGAGAGGAATCGCAGATATGTAGACGAACGTGTAATCCGCCGGAATGTTTCCGAACAATATGACAAAATACGCCGTCGCTATCAGGCAGCCTATAATCTTCGTGAAAAGGTACACACCCTGCACCGCAGTCACCATGCCAATGTTCCATGATTTTTTTTCACCAGTTTTTTCAGACAAAGAGAAGGCCGCATAATAATACCCCAACCTGCCGGGAGTCGCATCCCCATACAACATCCCGGAAATGTGCGACAAAAAAACCTCCTTAAAAGCTACTTTAGGACTATTCAAAGCCACCTTCAGTATCATCGCCGCAAGCACCTCATCCAAAACATTCAACGCAAGCGCCATAGTAAAGAAAACCAGATTAGTTTTCAGGATTACATTAACTGTTTCCTGAAGCCCGACGTCCCACAAGAGGGCTAATGTCACTGCAACGCCGAACAAAAAAGGCAGTTTCTTGAGCATGATAGGATATATTGTAGGCGACAATATTTAACCCGCATTGTAAATGAATTACTATAATGCATGCCTCCATCACAATAGACGTTGAATCAGACTGGGGCGGCCGCTCAAAACAAACAAACGGCGTCAGAGAATGCGTGCCGGAAATACTGAAAACACTGGACGCAGCCGGCGTTAAAGCAACATTCTTCCTCTCAGCAGCAATTATCGACGAAACCATAGACACGCTAGAGGAGATAAAAGAAAAAGGCCACGAAATAGGCTCGCACGGACTAAAACACGACTACAAAAACCTGAACAAAGAACAACTTAAAGAAGACATAACAAAATCGAAAAAAACAATCGAGGAAAAACTCGGAGTCAAAACAACAGGCTTCCGGGCGCCCCAGCTGAGGGCGCCAGATGGCTTGTTTAACGTCCTGTCTGAAGCGGGATTCAAGTACGACTCATCAATGCGGAAGGGTTTTTTTCCGGGCAGGTACAGCTACAACATAGAGGAAAAACCGTTTGCAGTCGAAGGTTTGACCGAGATTCCCGTATCAAACATCCCCTATCTCATGCTGCCGTTAGGCCTCCTGTGGGTAAACTTAATAGGCTTCAGCGCCTTCAAGTTTTTTTACAGCAACTCTAGGATGCCAGAGAGCATTGTGCTTTACCTGCACCCATTTGACCTCCTCAAGTCAAAACAAGAAGAGTGGTACGGGCATGCGACAAACGCGTGGTACAACCTTAAGTCAAAAAAAGTCGTGAACACGTTCAACTCGGTTGTTGATTTGCTTAAAAAAGACAGGGAGATAATAACCTTGGAGGAACTATGGAAGACTCACAGATAAGAAAGGCCGCTAAGGACGACAAGAGCGCTTGGAATGATTTCGTGAGCCAACGGCGGGGTAGCATATTCCAGACGTTTGAGTGGGGTGACGTGATAGAGGAGACGTTCAAGTACAAGCGTTATTACCTTATCGCGGGCGAAAAAACTGTTTCCGGCGTGCTTCCGTTGTTTCACGTTAAGAGCATGCTGGAGAACAAGATAAGCTCCATACCAATGAGCGATACTGGCGGGCCTCTTGGAGATGATGAAACCAAAAAGAAAATGATTGAGGAGGTCCAGCAAATCATGGTAAGCAAGACCATAGACTACTTCGAGCTGAAGGATGAGATAAATGAGATGGACTTCAAGAAAGGCCGACCATTTTACACGTTCACACTAGACTTGAACAAAAAAGAGGATGAACTGTGGGAGACCATAGGCAAGAAAAACCGGAACCTCGTGAGGAAAGCGCAGAAGAGCGGCGTAACTGTGGAAGCAGCAACCTCAGAGAACGACATAAAAGACTTTTATCGGATTTACTCGAAGACGATGAAAAAGCTTGGAACACCACCTTACTCCAAATCATTCTACAGGAACATGTGGGCGCGCTTAAATCCTCTGAAGAAAATAAGAATCTTGTTTGCTGTATGCAAGGGCGAACGCATCGCGGGAACGCTTTTTCTCCTGCACAACAACGTGATGTATTATTTTTCCGGCGTTTCGCTTCAAGAGTACCTGCATCTCGACCCAAACAACCTGCTGCTGTATGAGGGAATGAAATGGGGCAGCGGCAGCGGGATGACCGTCTTCGACTTCGGCAGGACAAGCACTGAAGGAGTCTACAACTTCAAAAAAAGCTGGGGAGGAACCCCAAAGGAATACCAT
>CAZKCF010000140.1:0-2246 GCA_964551365.1 uncultured archaeon | reverse complement strand
GCTTTCGCCACACTACCTGCCCGAGACGCTGCCCCACCGGAAAGAGGAGATAAAACAAATAATCCGGCTCATAGCCCCCGTACTGCACGGAGAAAAACCCAACAACGTCTTCATCTACGGAAAAACAGGCACCGGAAAAACCTCAGTCGTGAAACACGTGATGCGCGATTTAGGCAAAATAGTCGCAGACGCGTCGAAAAACAAGGACGGCTTTAAAGTCAAATGCGTTTACATGAACTGCAGGGTGGGATTCAACTCCAAATACCAGGTGCTGCTTAAAATACTGGAAGACGAATCACTCCGAGACACCAACCTAAAGCACGCGCCCCTTGAGGATGTGCGCGACAACCGGCTTGCCGGAAGGTCTCCAACTGAACTGTACAAGAGGCTTAGAAAGGTTGTGGAAGCAAACGCGTTGAGTTTGATTATTGTTCTGGATGAAGTGGACATGATTAAGGACGTTGATGAGTTGATCTACATCCTGACGAGGATAAACGACGAAATCTCGGCGGTTGAGGTGGACGGTAAGGCCAAACGCGGCTCAGTCAACCTGATAGGCATATCCAACAAGTACTCGTTCAAGAACCAGCTTGACCCCCGCACGAAAAGCACCCTGTGTGAAGAAGAATTGGTCTTCAAACCATACAACGCGAACCAACTTAAAACAATACTCACATACCGAGTCAAAATGGGCTTCCGCAGCAGAAGCATATCGTCAGTGAACATATCCTTGATTGCGGCATACGGCGCTCAAACGAACGGCGACGCCCGCTACGCCCTGCGGCTGCTGCAGAAGGCGGGTGAAATAGCTCAGGCAAATGGTCGAGTGAGAGTCAACAAGGAAGACGTCAAGCAGGCTAAACTTAAAGTCGAGGAAGACATAACGTTCGAGCTGATCTCAAGCTTGCCGGAACACCAGCAGATAGTCTTGTACTCAATAGCAGACAGCATATCCAAAGGCGGCCAATACCAGCGCCTGTCTGAAAACCACGAAGACGTCCTCTTTTCCGGAGAAGCCTACGAGTCATACGAGAACGTGTGCAAGCGCATGAACACGACGCCTAGGACAATGCGCTGGTTCAGGGAGTATTTGAATGACTTGGAGATGCTTGGCTTGATAACGCTTGCTGTTTCAGGGAAGGGCGTGCGAGGTAACACGACGTTAATCCGTTTGGGCAGCCACCCTGAAGACATAAAACAGATTATAACCAAAAGCCTAGGCCTGAAAGAAAACAACTAACCTTTCTCATACTGCGTCGTATCCTCAGTCCTCTGTCGTGACTACCTTCAGCTCAATCAAACGCAAAGCCCAGGCTTTCAGCCTATTTTTTTCCTCTTAAGTTCCTCAAACTTTGCTATCAAATCCTTGTTTCCAACGTAGACTGGAGTCCTCTGGTCATAATGTTCAGGCTTCAAATCCAAGATGCTTTTCACGCCATTGGTTGACGCGCCTCCGGCAGCTTCCACTATATACGACATGGGGCCGCATTCTATAACCAGCCTGAGTTTGCCTTCAGGTTTGTCCTCCATCTCAGGGTACATGAAGCAGCCGCCGTAGTAGAGTATCTGGTTTATGTCTCCGACGAAGGCGCCGCCGTACCTGACCTTCATCTTCTTCTCAGTCATGTAGTCTGCGAACTCTTTCACAGGCTTGGTCCATTTTTTGGGCGTCCCGCCCAAGCCCATCAGCTTGCCGGGCTCAGGCAGCTTGATGTTACCCTTATCCAAGTGATAGTCTGTGGAACCTTTCCTGTGTTTCACGAACTCGCTTACGTTCCCCCTATAAGCTATGACGCAGGTTGTTATCGGACCATACAGGTTGTAGAACGCGCACTCGAGGTTTCTTGCCGGCGTAAGCAGGTCTTTCTGCTTGTGCACGCCTATGATTGTGCCGAACACGTTGTTGCTTTCGATGTTTGAGGAGCCGTCCAACGGGTCTATGCTCACAACGTAGTTTCCTGTCTTCTCCGGGTTAATCCAGGGTTCGCCCAACTCTTCGGAAAAAATGGCTTTAATCACGCCGGTGCCCTTCAGTTTGTCCACAAACACGTCGTTAGTCCAAACGTCCAACGCCTTCTGCTCCTCCCCATACACGTTTTCAGTGCCTGCCTTACCGCGCCTGTGCGGTAGTTCGGCTTCAACGGTGTTGGTTTGGTCCAATATTGCGTGAATTATCCTAGCAATGTCAGGGTTCACTTCCATCAAGTAGTCTCCAAGTTTCTCAGTCATCGTATAAACCTCTTTGT
>CAZKCF010000139.1:0-2272 GCA_964551365.1 uncultured archaeon | reverse complement strand
GGCTTTAATCAACACCGGCTTAATCCAGAGATACCGAGGCGACTTCGACCAGGCTTTAAGTTGCTTCAAGAACGTAATCCGAATCAACTCGAACAACGCTAAAGCATACTATGAGATGGGCTACATACTCTTTGAGAAAAAAGACTACGACCTTGCGCTGGAAAACCAGCGGAAGGCCATAGAATTGGACTCCACGCTTGCGTCAGCTTACTCTGAGGCCGCGATACTCTTGAGGAAAAAAAAGGATTTTGACGGCGCCTTAAGGATGCTGCACGAAGGTTTGGAGAAGGCGCCCAATGATGCTAAACTCTATTATGAGCTGGGGTTCACTTTATTCGACAAAAAAGACTTTGACGGCGCGATAGAAAACTATCGTAAGGCTGCTGAACTCAAGCAGGATTACGCGAGCGCGTACGCTGAGTTGTCTCTCGCCTACGAGAAGAAAGGCGACATGGAGAACGCCCTCAAGTATGCTGAAGAAGCCTACAAACACAGGGCGTCAGAGAGGTATAGGAAGGCTGTTTACGCGCTTGAGAGGAAGTTGAACAAAAAGGTTGTTGGGGACATTGACGCTGAAGATTACTTTAACCAGGGCATGATTTTCTACAACGACAACAAGTATGATGAGGCGATACAGAACTTCAACAAAGCTATTGAGATTGAGGGAGACCACGTTGACGCCTACTTGGCTAGAGGCATGGTGAACGGCTTGAAGCGGGATTACATAAAGTCGATTGAAGACTACCTGAAGGTCATCAAGCTTGACGACCGGTGCGAGCAGGCGTATTACCTCACAGGCGACGCGTATTACCAGCTTAAGGACTACGACAACGCCTTAAAGTACTTCAACAAGTCTTTGGAGTTGCTTCCAGACGACGCCAGAGCGATGGACGGCCGCGGAAGAATATTCAGCAGGAAAATGGAGTACGAGAAATCCCTGGACGAGTTTAACATGGCGATAGGCCACAACCCCGACAACTGCTTCTACTACGTCAACCGAGCGTACGCGCTAGAGGGTTTAAACAAAGTTGATGAGGCTATGCAAGACTACCGGAAGGCGCTTAAGATTAACCCCAAGCACAAGTACGCTGGCGAAAGATTAGCCAAGCTTGAGTCTGAAGGCGGTAAGGGTGTGGGGAAGATTGAAGGCTACAGGTGAAGTCGTTTTTAAGTAGGCAATGAGGGAACGTAAATTGAAGCAGAAGATTAGGAAGCTTCACGCTTACTCAGATGTTTTGTTTAAAGTAGCTCCGAACGCGAGATAACACTCGTTCTTGTAGTATTCGTCTTGTATTATTTCACACAACCGGGAGTCGTTCACGGTCTCAGCAATAGTCTTATAACACCGGTCCCGGTAGTCCGGACTCTCTATTTTACCGCACACACTAGGCTCCTTGTGCAACTCAGCAACCGCCTCATAACACGTCATGACTTCCACACTTTCAGCTCCCGCATCACACACGGCAAGCGCCTGCGAAACTTCGTTGTACGTTGACGTGGAGGCTGAGTTGTCATAATACGGCCCAACGCAGCCGCAACCTAAAACCAAAAAAACGAAAGCAGCCATTAAACGCATAGTAATCATTGGAGTAAAGCAAAATAAAAGCCCCCGTTGGGCGCTATTTTTTGTCCAGTATTTTAACCAGATGCCACCCAAACTGTGTCTTAACAGGCCCAACCACAGAACCTTTAGCGCCGTCGAACGCGGCTTTCTCGAACTCGCGGACCATGCGGCCTCGCCCAAACCATCCTAATTCTCCGCCCCGTTTTCCGGACGGGCACTCAGAGTATTTTTTAGCCAGCTCGGAAAAGCTTTCACCAGCCTTAATTTTGTCCAAAAGTTCCTTTGCATTGCCCTCACCCTTCACGAGAATGTGGGCGGCGCAAACTTCATTAACCATACATAGAATAAACCGATTCGAAAATAAATACTAAAACACGCGTTTAGAGGAGGGTCTGATTCAACAACCTGAGTTCGCTCAGATTCTCCAATAAAGCGAAAACACCCCCGCCTTCCCTACACCTGTCGCGCTCGTAAGCGCATGTTTCTTTGCTGAACTGGCTGCCCCACCCGTCCTTGCAGTCTTTGATGCAGTGCTGGTAGTTTCGCTCACAGGAGTCGAAGATTTCATCCTGAAGCCCGCCCCAGAAGACGAACGCAAATAACGCGGCAACAAGAATCAAAACCGCGAGGCATAGTATGGCACGTTTTAGAGTTAGATAACATCTGAGTCTTCTGCGGCCAGAATCCAACATTCCAGCATCCTTTTCC
>CAZKCF010000138.1:0-2342 GCA_964551365.1 uncultured archaeon | reverse complement strand
TTTTTATTTCCTCAGAGCCTTCGAGGTATACTTTACCACAGACGGTGCACTTGTAGGGCATCTTATTTTTTCTCGCCGGCCAGCATCGTAATCTGCTGCGGCTCCTGCTTAATCCTCTTTATGAGCTTGGATGGGCCTATTACTGTGAGGCCTCCGGTGCTGCCGCCAAGCAATTTAATGAGCCTCTGCTTCAAGCCGCCTTCAGTCTTGTCCTTAAGCGTTGATATTTCTATGCCAGTGAACTGGTCGTTAATCTGATTCATCGTCGCTTCAATCAACTGGGCCTCCTCCCTCGCGGAAAGAGTCTCCTCAACAACAAGTATCTTGTTTTTCTTAACCCGCTGGAGGATGTACTTCACGCGATCGTCCGAGATCTTTTCCCCCAGCATGTCCGATGAAATAAACTCTAACTCAAGGTCCATTTTTAACGTGAATGCTTCGCTATAGTCTTATACAGTTCCTCAATGTTCTCCCCAGTCTTGCTTGATATGGCGACAACAGGATGCTGCGGAAACGCCTCCTTAATCCGCTGAACATCCGCCTTCTTCAAGTCAATCTTGTTCGCCACAATAACTAGTGGAATATTCCTAGCCTCAAGGTTGCCTATAATAGTGATGTTAACCTGAGTGTACGGATCCTTCGTAGAATCCATGATAACAAGCGCAGTATCAACATTCTCAAGCCACTTTATGGCCTCAATCACGCCCTTCGTCGCCTCCTTCGCGCGCTGTTGGGCTTCGTCAACGCTCATGCCGTATTTTATGAAGTCCTCGAAATCTATTTTAGTCGCGATTCCTGGCATGTCCAAGAGGTTCATCTCAATGCTCATGCCGTCGAACCTGACGACAACGTGCTCTTTTTTCTGGACTTCACGGGTCTCGTGCGGAATCTCCGAGACTGTTCCCACTGGCTCGCCAGTCCAATCTAAGGAAATCTTGTTCGCAAGCGTTGTTTTGCCCGCATTGGGCGGCCCATACAAACCCAACCGAATTACCTTCTTCTTTTTCCCGAAAATCTTCTTGAACCAGCTAAATAGTTTACGCCAAGGCAAGTCAAATCACCTTACAACATCTTGATATTAGGTATTTGATTTGGAATTAAAAACATAATTCGCCGTCAAGTAAAACACTGATTTTTAAACACTCGCGCATATAAGGTAAAACACATTTATCCCGCCTGGAGATGTTGGCTGCTGAACGCCAGAATCCGCGAATGGGAGGTGAAGTTCTATGGGATACTACAAGTACGTTGCAGAAACGTATAAAGGACTTAAAAACAAACTGAAGAAACCTGAAAACAAGGAACTAAGAGCGATTATATCCGAACGAAAGCAAAAGTGGCGCGAAGGACCAGCCACAGAACGAGTTGAAAGACCCACCCGAATAGACCAAGCAAGAAAATACGGGTACAAATCCAAACAAGGATTCATCACAGTGCGCTCTAGAATAAGACTCGGAGGCGCGCGCAAGAGCAGGCCAACACGCGGGAGAAGACCTAAACGCATGGGAGTCCTCAAGATAACGCGCGGCAAGTCAAACCAACGCATCGCCGAAGAACGAGCAAACAAAAAATACCCGAACATGGAAGTCTTGGGCTCATATTGGGTTTGGAGCGACGGAAAATACCACTGGTATGAGGTGGTGTTGGTCGACCCCAACCATCCTGCAGTAATCAGCGACAAAGACGTCAACTGGATTACGGGGAAACAACATAGGAAACGCGCTCTAAGAGGCCTGACGCCCGCCGGAAAAAGAGGACGCGGCCTACTTCACAAAGGCAAAGGCGCTGAAAAATTAAGACCAAGCATCGGCGCGCACAATAGGAAGGGCAAGTAAGCCCCTCTTATTCTTCCCCATCTTTTTTATCACGCGTTGAGGGTTTTTGAGGAAGGAAATGCCAGCTATTGAAACCAGCAACCTCACTAGAACGTTCGGTGAACTTGTCGCAGTAGACAACCTTAACGTGAACGTGGAGGCTGGCGAAATATTCGGTCTCTTGGGGCCGAACGGCGCAGGCAAGTCAACAACACTAAACATGTTGTGCACGATGCTTAAGCCAACATCTGGTTCTGCTAGAGTCAACGGATTAGACGTCGTCAAAAACCCTGACCGAGTCCGAAAGTCCATCGGAATCGTGTTCCAAGACCCAAGTGTGGACAACAGACTCACAGGAAGAGAGAACATGGAAATGCACGCCGAACTATACGACGTTGACGCCAGCGTGCAGGAGAACAGGATAAACGAACTCCTGAAGCTCGTGGAATTGGACGCGCGGGCAAACGAGCCTGTGAGAAACTACTCTGGCGGCATGAGGCGCAGGCTGGAGATAGCGCGGGGGCTGGT
>CAZKCF010000137.1:0-2381 GCA_964551365.1 uncultured archaeon | reverse complement strand
GGTCAAGGCCATGGTCTCCTCTCTTGAAGGAGTGAACATTGAGGAGGCAATATCCAAGGCTGCGCCAGTCGCCGCCGCGCCCGCTGCAGCACCAGCTTCAGGAGCGAAAGAGGAGTCAAAGAAGGAAGACAAGAAGAAGGAAGAAGCCAAGAGCGAAGAAGAGGTTGCGTCTGGCTTAGCGTCATTGTTCGGCTAATCCTACTGTAGTTAATGCAGGCCTACGAATATCATAATCTCGGAAACGACTACTACAAAAAAGAGGACTTCGACAAAGCAATAGAGTGCTACCTAAAAGCTCTTGAGCTTTACCCCAACCTGCTTGAAACCTACTTTAACCTAGGCTTAGCTTACACCAGGAAAAGCAAATACGACGAAGCCGTCAGGAACCTGGACAAGGTCATACAAATTGACCCAGCGCTCGCGGAAGCCTATTACACGCGCGGGCTAATACGCGAGTACCAGCGCAAATACGACGAAGCGGTTCTTGACTACGAGAAGACTCTGTTGCTTGACCCACAGTACGAGAAAGCCCGAAAACAGCGGGACCGGGTGTTCATCAACGCCATACGCGCGATTTTTGAAGATTATTCTCTGCTTGATTGGATTGATTCTGTCGAACTTGGGATAATAGACGGTCGACTGAAGGATGCCGTCTCCTCTGTGAAATCTGGCCTTGTTAGAATACGCGACACTATTGAACGCCCTAGTTGCAACATAAACTGTAACTCGTTGTGCTGTCATTTCGAGGACGAAATGTGGAATTACGGCGTGATGATAGAGCCCGAGAAACTGCCTTTCCTGAAAAAATTCCTGTCTGACAGAAGACTTGTTTTTTCAGACTATGTGGGCTTCAAACGCTGGGACTCTCTCAGTGTTGACGAGAAGAACAAGGAAATAAAACCCCAAAAATTCGTCGTCAACGAAGAGGGAGTGGAGTTCATATACTACCCTAAAACCGACTCCACTGTAGCAATGACTGAGGAGACTGTGTCCACGGCGCCGTTGTCCCTAAACTACGACTGCGTTGAGTGGATTACCCTCAAGTCGCATCCGTGTGTTTTTGTTTCCGGCGGCTGCAACATACACGACATAGGTGTTGAAGGCAGCAGGGGCTTGGACGTATGCCGCAACTGGATTTGCCTGACAGGATACGTCATAAACCTCTTTTGGCTTATGGGAGTCCTGTCCAAAGACGAGACTAGTCCGCTGAAGATGAATGATTTGAACAAAATAGCCGGCGAAGGCGTTAGGCTGCTGTACGAGCAACTATACTGCGACAAAGCGTTGGCTAGCCTCATAGACTCCCGAAACAAAAAACTCAAGAGCGTTGTAGAACAACACATTAACGGCGGAGACATTGAAGCCGAACTACGAGAATACTATACTCTAAGCTGCAGGCTTGAAGCAAAATCAAAAGAAACGCTGAACAACATACGCATTAAAACACGCAACCTACTTCAAAGCCTTAAAGCGCCTTAACGCCTCCTCCAGACGCTCCCTACGCTGAGTCAACGCTATCCTAACGAAGCCTTCTCCGTGTTCGCCGAAACCCACGCCGGGCGTTAAAACAACCCCTGTCTTGTCCAAAACATGCTTTGAAAACCCGATGGAACTCATCCTTTTCGGCACAGGAACCCACAGGTAAAACGTCGCCTTAGGCTTCACGACATCCCAGCCCAACTCCACGAGACCGTCCACCATCAAATCACGCCTCTCCCGGAGTACGCGAAGGTTTTCCGCAACCGGGTCTTGCGGCCCAGTCAAGGCTTCTACGCCCGCAACCTGCACTGCCTGAAACACGCCGGAATCCACATTCTGTTTGACTGTCGCCAACCCTGAAACAACCTCAGCGTTGCCGACCACAAAACCAATCCTCCAGCCAGTCATGTTATACGTCTTGGACAGCGAATGAAACTCTACACCAACCTCTTTCGCGCCTTTGACTTCAAGAAAGCTTGTTGCTTTGTAGCCGTCGAAGGTTATTTCAGAGTAGGGTGCGTCGTGGCATACTATACTATTGTTTTCTCTGGCGAAGTCGACGACTTCCTTGAAGAAGTCTTTTTCAGCCGTTGCTGCTGTAGGATTGTTCGGGTAGTTTATGAACAATAGTTTCGCCTTTTTGGCTGTCTTTTTGTCTATTCTGCTTAAGTCTGGCTTGAACTCGTTTTCCCTCAGAAGCGGCATAGGTGCGGGCGTTCCGCCGGCGAGTATTGTCCCAATCTTGTATACTGTGTAGCCGGGGTCCGGCACGAGCGTGGTGTCTCCTGGGTTTACGAAGGCTAAGGGTGTGTGTGCTATGCCCTCTTTTGAGCCTATCAGAGTCAGAACCTCAGTCTCGTAGTCTAGTTTTACTTTAAACCTTTTTGAATACCATTCTGCGG
>CAZKCF010000136.1:1805-2383 GCA_964551365.1 uncultured archaeon | reverse complement strand
GCCTTTGGAGCGTCCACGCCGTCACCTTGCATGCAGTCTTCGACAACCAGCTTCACGAAGACACTATAGTAGGTAATGGGAAAATACTCTACCGAGATTTGATGTACGACACGTTCTTTGACATGGATTCTCTCATACCCTACGCCGACATAGAACCACGGGCAAACGCCATCCGCGTTGGAATAGAATACAATTCGCTTTTGAAGTCACTGCGCGAGCTCAACGAAAAAGGTGTGAAACCCGATTACCTTATAACCGACGGCAGCCTACATACGACAAGACAACAGCTTTCACGAGAATACGAAGAAATCCGCAACGCAATAGAATCGCAAAAACGCCTCATGAAACACAACGTAATTGGCATGACGGAAGACTCCCGCGCGGTTGACGTGTCCCAAAAAATCGGGTTGAGCGTGACGAACGTTCACCTATTTGATGCTGTGTTAAGGCCGCTTGAGTATGTGGTTGACGTGAAAGACGACGTAAGCGTTTGCTACGTGAAACTTCCTGAAAAAAAGGCCTCTCATCTGCTCTCAAAGAAGACGACGCCGATTACAGTGCGATGGGAGTTCTCTTGG
>CAZKCF010000136.1:0-1795 GCA_964551365.1 uncultured archaeon | reverse complement strand
CTTGAGAACCTTGTGGGAATGTGGGCGCTTGAAGACGACATACTGCACCCCCAGATTTACCCCATGCGGATTACGGATTACCTGACGCGAAAGATAAACGCTGGCGGAATACTTGAAAAGGCGGCATCTGAAAACAACATGCTGTTACAGTACCGAGAACTCAGAAGCCAATAGCCTGCGCTCGTACTGCTTTTTATTCCAACTACCAATATATTGTAAAGCTTAAGAGCAAAGATGAAATGCAAGGTAAGGTTGTATGAAATAGAAACCGGCAAACCCATTGTCGTCCTGAACAAAGAAGACATGGAGGAGCTGGGCATACACATAACCGACAGAGTAAAGCTAACGAAAGACCTTAAGACAGTCACTTCAATAGTCGACACTACAACAAGTTTCGTCAGACCCGGTGAAATAGGCATATTCGAGGAAGCTAAAGAAGCATTAGACGTGAAAAACGGCGACGAAGTGGTAGTGAACGCAACCACCAAACCCAAGTCCGTTGAATTCATAAAAAAGAAGATGACGGGCGAAGCCCTACACGGACACGAAATACGCTCAATCGTCCAAGACATCGTCGAAAACAACCTCAGCGACATAGAACTCACAGCGCTCGTGACCTCAGCGTACATCAACGGCTACTCCATGGACGAGACTGTGGCACTCACCAACGCCATGGTGGAGACCGGCGAATACTACGACTTCGGAGACGACACAGTAGACAAACACTGCATCGGCGGCGTGGCCGGCAACAGAACAACAATGATTCTCGTGCCAATAATCGCGGCCGCAGGACTCACAATACCCAAAACCTCTTCACGGGCAATAACCTCGCCTGCGGGAACAGCAGACACCATGGAAGTTCTGGCGAAAGTGGAATTCAAGATAGACGAACTAAAAAAAATAGTCTCCAAAACAAAAGGGTGCATAATCTGGGGCGGCGCAGTAAACTTGGCGCCCGCAGACGACAAAATAATCCGGATTGAATACCCGCTGTCAATCGACCCTGAAGGCCAAGTCCTAGCGAGCGTCATGGCGAAGAAAAAATCAGTGGACTCAGACTACTTGGTCATAGACATACCCGTGGGTGAAGGGGCTAAAATAGAGGACATGGAAAAAGCCCAAACGCTTGCAGGCAAATTCATAGAACTCGGAAGACGCCTTGACATAAAAACCGAATGCCTCATATCCGACGGAAGATCCCCCATAGGAAACGGCATAGGGCCAGCCCTCGAGGCAAGAGACGTCCTACAGGTGCTGGAAGGTAATGGGCCGACAGACTTAGCCAACAAAGCCATCGACCTCGCCGCAACACTACTCGAGCTATCAGGCAAGGCGCATAAGGGAACCGGCCGACAGATTGCCGAGGAACTACTGTGCTCGGGTCAGGCCCGAAAAAAGATGATGGAGATAATAAAAGCTCAAGGCGGCGACCCGAAGGTAACGTCCAAAGACATAAAACTAGGTAAAAAAACATACGATGTCACGTCAGCAATAAAAGGCGACGTAAAATTCATACACAACAAATACATCTCCAAGATAGCGCGCACGGCAGGGGCGCCTAAAGACAAGGGCGCCGGCGTTTATCTGCATGTTGGCGTCGGTGATGCGGTTGATGTTGGAGACAAGTTGTTCACAATTTACTCTGAAATGGACGACAAGTTGGATGATGCTGTGCGGTTGACTGAACAGCTTGTTCCAATACGGGTCGGCGGCCTGATACTCAAGTCAATAACAAAGTAATCTTTTATTCTTCTCCGCCGCCTTGAGCCTTCTCCTTCTCAACTTTAGCTGCAGT
>CAZKCF010000135.1:0-2418 GCA_964551365.1 uncultured archaeon | reverse complement strand
GTGTATGATATCCCCAATCCACCACCTAAGTCTATGAACTCCAGCATTAACCCCAGTTTTTCTCTCAACACTGCTGCAAAATCCATCATCCTCCGGCAACAGTCGCTGAACACGCTAACGTCGATTATCTGAGAACCTAAGTGACAGTGTAAGCCAACAACCTTAACGTTTTTCATCGAGACCGCCTTCTCGTAGGCTTTGTATGCGATATCTCCATCCATATGAAGCCCGAATTTTGACTCACGCACACCAGTCGCAATCTTCGGATGGGTCTTAGGGTCTATGCAAGGATTAATTCTAAAAGAAACCCTAGCTGTCCTATCACCATTCTTCACTATCCCCCCTATCATCTCAAGTTCGTTCACCGAATCAACATTTAATACCACACTAGTGTCAATAGCAGCCTCCAATTCCTCAACCTTTTTGCTGCTGCTAGTGTATATAATGTCCTCCGACTTCAAACCCAACTTCAGCGCAGTATACAATTCCCCGCCAGAAACCACGTCAGCGCCAAAGCCTTCTTTTCTTATGATGTCGCACACGGCCAGATTGGAGTTTGCCTTGTAAGCGTACCTGAATTTCACCATAGAGAACCTGCTCTTGAACGCACTTGAGAACGCTCTGCAGTTCTCCCGGATTAAGTCTCCGTCATACACATACAATGGTGTTCCATGCTCTTGGGCAAGGTTCTTCAATAGTTTTGGCTCCAATTTAAAACCATAAACTATGTGATAACTACTATTTAAACTAAACCACTCCAAACAACTTCTGCTTAGGCAGCAGCTCAATACCACCCGGCCCCATCATGAACGGCACAATCTTGTTCATATGGTTTGTGCCCCGCATCTTAAGTATCTCTATTGCGCGGTGTCTTGCTGATTCTCTTCTTATGTTGTACATGACTATGACCGCGTCGACTGAGAACTCCATCACCCCGTGCCGTGAGTACTGGTTTGGGTCCTGTTCAGCCTCCCCAATGAGCATGCTTGTGCAGTTGTTGCCCCGCAGCCAGCTTAAGATGTCTAGTATTGTCCTCCTCCTGTCGTAGTCCGTCTCAATCATGGTTTCTATGCTGCTGAGAGAATCCAATACCACGCGTTTCGCGTTAATGTCTTTTATGGAGTCCACGATTATCCCATAATTCTCTTTTATAACGTGCATCACCTCATTCGGGTCTATGCGCACTATTCTCATCATGCCCTTCTTCTCAAGCCCGTCGAGGTCCCAACCGTACCTCATCATGTTGTCTTTTATGGCCTCAGGATACTCTTCAAAGGTTATGTAGACTCCCGGCTCGTTGTTCTGTGCTCCGTAGTATAAGTATTGCATGCAGAACGTTGATTTTCCTGAGCCGCAGCCTCCGGAAACCAGAACGTTAGTGTTCCTTTTTATGCCTCCCTCAGTCATCTCGTCCAAACCTGGTATACCTGTTTTAACTCTGTCCATACTTATTCACCCCTCCTTTTCCAATTCTTTTATGAATCTTCGTATAGCCTCACGAACCGCTTCAGAGCGTTTGTAACCGTTTTTTTCCGCTGTTTTGTCAAACCTCTCCGCGAGTTTCTTATCAACTCTTATGCATATTGCGGTCGTGTATGACATATAATATCAAATGTAATACAAGTATAAAAGCACCCAAAACAACCACTTTTAGCAGAATTCACTCAATCCTTTCAGCCGCCTTCCTGAACAAACCAATAAGACCGTGCGCCTCTCTGCCGGAAACAAACGCCCGGCTGACAAGCTGCCGGAACGTTTTTTTCAAAAGCTTCCGCTCGAACCCTCCAGAATGTGTTTTGTCAACCACTGCGTCAAACTTTTCTAGCATAATCTTCTTTTCAACCAAATCAAGCGGCTTGTATTTCTTGCCTTTACGTCTGTGCCTCATCTCCATCCTGCTTATCTCGTAGAGCACTATTCCAGCAGCCTGTGCGAGATTCAGCGTCGGATACTCTGGGTTGGCGGGGATTGTTACAAGAAGGTCGCAGCATTCTATCTCCTCGTTTGTCAGGCCTCGGTCTTCCCTGCCGAACACCAAGCCCACGCTGCCTCTCTTGTCTAAAGACGTTTCCAAGTTTTCTGGCAGTATCGGCGTCCTCCACGGGTTCTTGTCTGTGGCACTTATGGCTGATGTTGCCACGAGAAAATCGAATTTGTCTTTAAGTTTTTTCAAGGATTCCGCTCTTTCCGCGTTTTCTATTATCCCCCTAGCGTGCATTGCCTTTGCTCTGGCTTCCCTCCCCAGTTCAGGCGGTTTCACTAGGACGAGCTTGTTGAATCCGAAGTTTTTCATCACTCTTGCGACTGAACCTATGTTTCCGTCGTATTTTGGGTTCACGAGTATTACGCTGAATTCGGGCATTTTGCATTAACTTAGTGGCGGTTCGTTAAATAAAGATTGTTTCTTATAATCTAATC
>CAZKCF010000134.1:0-2435 GCA_964551365.1 uncultured archaeon | reverse complement strand
AAACATAACCAACCAAGACGACAAACCCCACAATCTTAGCATACGGCTTTACGTGCCCAAAGAAATCCGGGCCGCGACAGACGAAATGAAAGTGTCATTGAACGGCAAGGAGAAAAAACAACTGGCGTTCGACGTTTCGTCACTAGGAGCGCTGCCCGGAAGCAGTTACCATGTCGCAGTGTCAGCCGAATACGATGACGACGGCAAACACTACCTCTCCATAGCAACAAGCAAAATCAATGTTGGAGGCGGCGTCACAGCCGAAACAACAGTCGCACCCCCAACACAGGAAAACAAGCCAGGAGGATTCAGTTACCTGAAAATAGCGCCATACGTGTTCATAGTAGTATCACTTGTCGTAATATACTTCAGCTTCAGGAAGTCAGGGGGATTTGACTCCAAAGACAAGAACACCCCAGATTAATCCCCTGAAGAATCTTCTTCGTGAAAGCCAGTCGTCTAAACCAAGCACAAGCTTGAATGCTCCTGCAGGCACAAACTTCGACAAAGGCATCTTGTCCGTGAACTCAAAAAAATTTGAAAAATAACCCACAAACTCAACTCCTCCAACAGCAAAACCACTGCCTTCAAGCAAGTTCTCAAGCTGTGTGGCGCTGAATTGAGTCTGGTCTGCGCTATAGCTGCTGAAAAAACGCTTCATCAACGACCTCAAAAACTGTATTACCAGATTGGTTTTACTGGGTTCAAGCAACACAAAAACCCCACCCGCCGAAAGAACCCTGCGCACTTCAAGCAAAACCTGCCTAACGTTTTTCATATGATGCAACGCGCCCCTGCAGACGACCGTGTCAAAAAAACCGTCCTTGAACGGCAGACTGCTTGCGTCAGCGCACGCGTAGCTTCCGGCCTTGTTTTTAGTAGCCTTAATCATCCCGCTGGAGTAGTCTACTCCATAAAAAAACTTGCAGTGTCTGCTCAAAAACGTCGATGAAATCCCAGTCCCGCAGCCGAGCTCCAGTATTCTGCCGCATTCAGGAAGATGCCGTTCAATAAAACCCATCTCATACTCTAGAAACATCTTGGACGCGATGCTCTCCAAATACTTGTCATCGTAACTAGCAGACAGTCTGTCGTGCAGAATACGGTCATCTACCATGTTTTTTATATGCGAACTGGGAATTATTAAAGGCTATGAAACTGTCGATTGTCGTTCCAGTCTACAATGAGGAAAAAGGCGTCGGACCCTTCTTGACAAAGCTCAAGGACGTGATACGAAAAAACAACATCGACTGTGAGATAATCATCGTCGACGACGGCTCCAAAGACCAAACTCCCGAGGAAGTAAAAAAACACGACGTCACGCTAATACAACACCCCTACAACAAAGGATACGGCGCAGCACTCAAGACCGGCGCCCGAAAGTCTTCCGGCGACTATGTGTTGTTTATAGACGGTGACGGACAGCATGACCCGCAGGACATCATGAATTTCATACCCGGTTTCGGCAAGTACGACATGATTGTTGGCGAGAGGATTTATGATGCCACCGAACCATTCAGCAGGAAATTCTCCAAAAAGATTATAACATCCGTAGCCAATTATATGTCTGACGCCAAGATAGCGGACCTGAATTCCGGATTCCGGGCCATCCGCCGGGAACTGCTTCTGGACTACATCGACCTTCTTCCCAACAGCTTCTCTTTTACCACGACAATAACCATCATCTGCATCAAATCCGGTTTTGACGTAACCTACGTGCCAGTCCGCATCAAAGCTAGGGAAGGGAAAAGCAAGATTAACCCATTCGACTTCTTCAGGTTCATAATACTCATAATCAGGACAATAATGTTTTTCACACCCCTAAAGGTTTTCCTACCAACAAGCCTCATCCTAGGGCTGTTAGGCTTAGCCAGCATGTCATACACTCTAACACTGTACACCAACATAGACGACTCGGCAGTCTTCCTCCTGACGGCAAGCATGCTGCTGTTCTTTTTCGGCTTCCTAGCCGACCAAATATCCTACCTCAGAAGATCAAGAAGATGAAAGACGTGACAAAAAAACTGCCATGTATTACGCTCGCCATCATATTCCTGCTGGCGTGCACACTAAAACTCTACCTCGTGCGCTCCCAAGTGCCGGAAGGGGCAATAATCGACTGGGGAGACAACTGGAGCTTCTACACCGTCATAGCACTAATACAGAAAAATGGAATGCTTCCAGACGAAGACTTGTTTTTCGGAGGCATACCATACGTCTATCCTCCATTGTCGCTGATATTCTATAGCTTCCTCTACACGATACTGGAAAAAACAATGTCAATAGACTACCTTTATTTTTCAAACGCAGTAGCCCCCATACTCGGCGCCCTAACAGTATTCAGCATATTCTTCTTCGCCTACAAGACAACCCACAAACCGTGGGTCGGCGTCTTCGCAGCCTACCTGAGCTTGTTCGCTCCAAGATACATGGCG
>CAZKCF010000133.1:0-2438 GCA_964551365.1 uncultured archaeon | reverse complement strand
CTGAAAAATCTTGCTCATCTCCTCTTTCGTAATGCCTATTCCCGTATCTGAAACTGAGATTTCCGCCGAATTTTTGTGTTTTATTGCGGACACCGTTATGCCGCCTTGTTTAGTGTATTTCACGGCATTGTCAAGCATGTTTATGATGACTTCGATTATCCTCTCCCTGTCGCAGTTAACCGTCAACTCGTCCTCAACGTGGAGTTTAATCTTCAAGCCTTTTTTCAGCGCAAGTGGTCTTATTTTTTCGGTTGTTTCTTTGATTAGGTTGGCGAGGTTTACTTTTTCTTTGTTTATTTTTATTTCCCCGGACTCGTATCTCCTCATGTCGAGTATGGAGCGGGTCATCCGTTCGAGTTCGCCTATGTTGTCTTGTATCATGATGCTGAATTGGTTTAGTTTGCTTGTGGACGGATTTTCTTTCTTTAATTCATCGCATAATAGCTCGGACGTCATGTACATGATGCTTATTGGGGTGTTGAGTTCGTGCGACACGTCTCTGATGAGGTTGGATTTCAGGTCATCGATTTTCTTCAGTTTTGCCACCTCTTCTTTCAGCATTTCCTCCAGCTGTTTTTGTTTGCTTATATCTGTCACCATGCCAAGAATTGCTTTAACGCCGCCGTAGTTTATGAGTCTTGTTGTGATTAACGCGTCGATTTTTCTGCCGTCTTTACTCAAGAGTTTGTACCCGTAGGGTTCAACCTCCTTACCGGCCATATGACTGTTGAAGTACTTGATGACATCCTTCCGGGACTCTGGTGCCATCAATTTAATGAAGTCGAATTCCGGCGAATAAAACTCAGACCGTTTGTAACCCATGGTTTCCTCGCAAGCCTTATTGGCGTAAACTATCCTGCCGCCGTGGTTTATGAAAATCATGTTCGGGGATTTTTCAGCGAGAGTCCTGAACTTCTCCTCAGAGTTTTTCAAATCTTCCTCTGCGTTCTTGCGTTCCAAAATAATCGATGCTTGACTTATGAACAAATCAACAAGCTCTTTGTTGACTTCAGAATCAGTATACTTAAATATACTGGCGCTGCCGAATATTTTTTTCCCTCTACTAAAAGTGATGGAATAAACTTTTTTAACTCCCAATAGTTTTTCGATGGTGCGGCACACTGGTTTTGGGACTGTATAAAACAGGGATGTGTAACGTCCTTCGTCCAACTCCTGCAGTCCCATCCTCCGGGTTTGTATTTCTTTTTCCAGAGGACGTATGTCCAATGACATGGCAAGGTTTTTTCTATTGAGGTGCTTGCAAATAATCTTTTCCATCTGCTTGTTCAGACCGATGACTTTGCGGACGTACATCATGTGCTTGTCCACGTCTATTGAGCTGACGGCGATGACGACTTCGCCGAGCATTTCCTTAAGTCTCTCGGCTATGAACGCGTATACGTCTTTTTCAGGAGGGAGTTCAACAAACTCCATCGCCGTTTTTGACAGGAACTTGAAAACCTCTTCAGCCTTCTTTCGTTCGGTGATGTCTCGGATTACCACCATATCTGCTGGTCTACCCTCGTATTCAATGATGGAACCGCTTACTTCTGCAGGCACTCTCGTGCCAACTCTAGAGATTAGTTCTATTTCATAACTCGCCGGAGTTTTAAGCCCAGATAATCTCCTTTTATACTCCCTGAGTACAGTCTTTCTATACTCAAGAGCAACAAAATCCAAGAACGATTTTCCAGAAGCATCCTCCGCGTCAAATCCCGTAATGTTAGAGATTTTCGAATTAGCAAACTTAATCACACCATCCTGAATGATAACAACGCCATCATTTCCCCCCTCAACAAGAGTAGCATACTTTCTTTCAGACGCCCTCAACGCATCCTCAGCCTTCTTACGTTCACTAATGTCTCGGTAGACCACTCCAACAGCAAACACGTTACCGCCTGCATCCCTGAGGGGTGAAAGAGTCGACTCACTGTAAACAAACTTTTTCCCAAGGAACGCGGCATCCTCCACGCGCATTCCCTTGTTAGTCCTAAAGACTGTGTCAACCCGCTTCATCCAAAGCCGCATGAACTCAGGCACATGCCCCAACCCACTGCGAATGTTCTTACCAATAACCTTATCGCGCGTCGTCCCAACATGGTCTATCGCAGCCTGATTGGCGTACAAATAATTGTAGTCCCTATCCCACACGAGAATACAATCCGAACTGGAGTCAAAGACCGTGCGGAACCGTTCCTCAGACTGCCTTAGCGCGTCAACAGCGTTCTTTTGCTCTGTGATGTCCCGGCCGACAGCCTGAATCTCAACTATCATGCCGTTTTCCCTTATGGCGTAGTCCTCCCAAGACAACCACCTCCAGCCGCGCACAGTCTTAGCGCGTTGCTCTACCGCGCAACGGTAGGGTGGTTTCTCGAGTTTTTCCGTCTCTTTTAGAGTGTGTTTGATGTCGTCTTTATGCACTAACGGCACGAAGGACC
>CAZKCF010000132.1:0-2440 GCA_964551365.1 uncultured archaeon | reverse complement strand
ACACTTTTGTTGTCGTGTAGTCTGTAGCGCCGGCTTCTATCAGCAGGACGAATATTGACAACGCCATCAGCGTGTATAACGCGAGTTCGCTTAGTGTTTCGTTCACTCTCATTTTTTCATCCACTTTAGGAAGTTCAGCACGTGGATTGGCAGTCTAATAAGCTGGCTTACTGAGGTCATACTCAAGCCAGCCCAAATTGTGTGCGGTCTTAAGTAAAACTCCCTGTAGGCTCTTCTACGCCAGTATTCTATGCGTTCTGCCGGAAAGTTCGGGTAGGATACTGAGACCGACCCTTGTTCGATTTTATCCCAGTCTTCTTCAACAAACCAGTTGTTTTCCTTGGCCATGGTATAGAATTTGCTTCCGAGAAACGGCGTGGCAGTGTAAAACTGCGCGAAGTCTAGTTTAAGCTCCTTCGCGAACTCTATTGTCTGTTTTTCGGTTTCGTCGCTGGAGCCCGGCAAACCTATTATGAGATGGCCTATTGTTTTCATTTTGTTGTCTCTAGCGGTCTTCACAGCCTTCCTCGACTGTTCGACCGTTATGCCCTTCTTATTTTTGTTCAATACCTCCTGGCTGCCTGATTCTATCCCAAAAGAAATCATCCTGCATCCTGCCTCATGCATCTTCTCGGCCAACTCGAAGTCGAACTTGTCCACCCTAGTAGTGCAAAACCACGTGCAGCGTTCGTTCAACTTCTCCTTAACCATCAAGTCACACATCCTAATCATGCGCTCTCTATCATAGGTGGCGAGCTCGTCCCACAGCATCCACACCCGTATGCCCAAGTCGTCTGCCATCCACTTAAACTGCCTTAACATATACTCCGGCGAATGATATCTCACGTTGCCGCCGGACATGAACGGCATCACACAGTAAATGCAATTGAACGGACAACCCCTGCCAGAGCGCACGAACATCCAGCGTTCTCCCGTAAGCGGAAAACGGTACGTGTCCGGCAGCAGGTCATAGGCTGGGAAAGGCAGCTTATCCAACTGCGGCTCCTGCCAGAGGCCCCCATAAAACCCGCGGGTGGCAACACCAGGCGCTTTCTCATCGCCGTTGAGTATTCTCATTATCGGAGTCTCAGGCTCGGACAAGACGACGTAGTCTACCTCAGAGTAGTTGTCTAAAATGTGCTTGTATCTTGCGGTCGCGTGTTCGCCGTAGATTATCACCTGCGCTTTAGTTGATTCCTTGATTCTTCTGGCAGTCTCCAAGTCCGAGTTTATGGTCGGAGTTGCCGTGTTTATTATGACATAGTCCGGCTTGTACTCCTCAGCCTGCGCAAGACATTCTTGGAACGATATGTTTGAGCCTATGCAGTCCATAAGCTTTGTCTCGTGTTTTTCCCGCACGCTGCCGGCTATCGAATACAATGCTGTGGGCGGGAACGTAACCAGCCATGCGTTTGCTTCAGTCTGGCATCTCCCGTCCCTGCTGAACTTTACGTCAAAAACAGGCGGGTTCAACACAAGCACTTTCATCTTAAAACAAGTTCACTAGAACCCTCCACAAGTATCTCGGACCCATAGTCACAATGTTTATGCCCGACTTGCCGTGACGCCGGCTGAGTTCCCGGCTGGGCACTTCACCAACACAGTAGCCCTTCTTCAGACACTTCATCAGCATCTCAGTTTCGATGTCGAATATGTCGGCCTTAAGGTCCAAGTCTTTAGCGACGCTGGTTTTGATTGCGCGAAAGCCGTTCTGGCTGTCGGTGATACGAACGTTCCAGCGGTAGTTTATTATCAGCGTTATTGCAACATTCGCGAACAATCTTATCGCCTCAAATATCGTGCCATAAAGCTCTTCACTGCCTCCAAGCATCCTTGAGGCGATTACCATGTCAGCTTTACCCTCCTTTATTGGCGCAACAACTTTAGGTATGTCTTCAGGTATGTGGCTTCCGTCGGCGTCTATGAAAACAAGCACGTCGCTGTCCAAAGTCTTTATCGCAACCCTTATGCCATCGCCCTTCCCCACGCCATTGTCGACTAGAACGCGCGCGCCCTTGCTTTCAGCCACTTCTCTTGTGTCGTCTTTGGTGTTTTTGCTGTCCACTACGACCACGTCGTCTCCGTAGGGCCTGACTTTGTCTATCACCTCGCCTATGGTTTTGCCCTCGTTTTTGGTGGGTATGACTATGCTGACTTTCATCCTGCTTTAGTATTAACTTCCTAGTCCAATAAAACTTACTCCCAAAATAATTAATGCTATGCCAGCCCACTTCCATCTGTTCATCCCCTCGTTCAGATACTTTATGGAAAGCAGGCAAACCCAGATGTATGTGGTGGACACGAATGGGTAAAGCACCGAAAGCTCTCCCCCTGTCAGGCCGTAAACAAACATCAAAGCCGAAACACCGTAAAAAACGAAGCCGCCCATAATGTTCCTGTTTCTCACGAAATCCAGCGGATTAAGAGTTAGCGTCGCAGA
>CAZKCF010000131.1:0-2471 GCA_964551365.1 uncultured archaeon | reverse complement strand
ACCAAGAAACCTCGCGAAATCCGTGACAGTAGAGTGACTTTTAATTTCTACCCCTCTTACGTTTGAAGCGAGTTTTTTTTATTTGCGCGTGCTATTTGTAACCATGAAAGTGCTCTTTCTCGCCGACATCCATGGAGACATGAACGCTGTCACAAAAGCCGGGGAATTCATAGCAAACGAACGCATAAACTGCGTCTTTCTTCTGGGCGACTACAGCGCCGGGTTCAAGGACCCTGAACAGAACAAGCGAGACGCGTCGTTTACTTTAGACGTCATGACCAAGCGTGCTGAAGTCTACGCGTTGCCGGGCAACTGCGACCAGAAAGAGACTCTCAGCATTTTCGACGAATATGGTGTGAACGCGCATGAGAGGGTTGTGGTTTTGGATGGTGTTTCTTTCGTTTGTTTGGGTGGTAGTAATCCAACACCCTTTAATACTCCGTTCGAGTTTCCTGAGGAGGAGATATACTCTAAGCTTGTGAGCCTCTTGCGTGATGTAACGCCCAGTAATACTGTCTTGGCGACTCATTTCTCTCCTAAGGATACGGTGTGCGATAAAATACCGTCGGGTTTGCATGTTGGGAGTTCGTCGCTTAGGCGTGTAATCGAGGAGTATAAACCTAAGGCGGTGGTCTGCTCGCACATCCACGAGTGCGGGGGCGTTGGCGGCACGCTGTCTGGCACGCGGTTAGCCAATGTGGGGGTTTTGTCGGGTGGAAACGCCGTTTTGTTTGAAACCAAAGATTTTAAGTTAACGTTCCTAAAAATAGAATGACGTTTTTTAATACTTTTAAGGCTCAATGATAATAGTTAACGTGAGAAAATGAACAAGAGAACGCTATCCTTTGCCTTAATACTACTGTTTCTTGCCAGCAACGTTGACGCGAAAAAGATACTCTTCTATGAAATAGGGACTCCGGATACTTACAAAATAGACCGAGGCTATTCGGCTATGGCTGAACGACTCAGAAACAAGGGATATGAGCTTGCGTCAATGTCCCGCGGACAACTTTCCAAGGAGACTTTAGAGAGCTACGACATGCTGGTTATAGTGCCCAGCAAGTCGCTAACGGTTGACGAGATTTCCGCAATACTGTGGTTTGTGACCACCCGAGGCAAAGCAGTGTTCATAATTGGCGACCAGCCCGTTCACGCTAACCAGCTTATGATACCCTTCGGCATGACAATGGACGACGGCAACCTCATAGACTCAACAAACAGCATACCCGGCAAAAGCAACCAAAACTTCCTCGTGAACCGATTCGTCAGCTCAGATACCACGAGAATACTGCAACAGGGCGTAAAACAGGTGGG
The DNA here is from genome assembly GCA_964551365.1 of uncultured archaeon. GTDB lineage: Archaea > Altiarchaeota > Altiarchaeia > IMC4 > SCGC-AAA252-I15 > CAZKCF01. The sequence continues at coordinate 1,157 of CAZKCF010000131.1, read as the reverse complement.
CTTCTACGGAGGACACGGCCTGCTTGTCTCAGGCAGCGCCGGACCCGTGGTCACTGGTGACGGAGACACGTACTCTGACACGCTGTCTTTTGCTTCAGGAAGCTATCCCCCCATAGCAGCCAGCGCGTTGTTTGGGCGCGGTCTTGTCTTTGGTTTAGGTGACGCTGACATGTTGAGCAACGATAATGTGAACAGCTACGACAACATGAAGTTTGCTGAAAACGTTGTTGACTGGCTTAGCATAACGATTCCTGAACCTGAAGGGAATGTGACTTACGAGCAGATTCAGGTTTTGATTGGAGAACTTAAGCTTGAGAAGCTCAGGCTTGAGACTGAGGTGAAGACTCTACAGAGCCAAATCGAGCTTCTTAAGAGCGAGAACGAAAACCTGCTCAGCCAATTGAGTTCCGCGCAAACGGAGCTTGAGGAAATTAAGTCAGGTAAGATAGGGCCGTTCGACCGGCAGCAGTGGGCTATAGTATTGTTCGGCGTGTGTGTCATATTTGCTGCGCTAATATTCTCCAGAAAGAAGTCAGCTAAGGTTGCGGCGCCTGCGGCTGGTGGGGAGGATGTTTTGGGTGAGCTTGGCTACGAGTTTGAGGAGGAGCCTAAGGACAAGAAGAAGGGCGGTTCAGACGAAATTGATGCTGCGGTTTTGGACAAGGAGTTGGGCGAATTATAGAAAGTAGTTTATCTGACGGAGATTTTTGTCTCCCTCTTCTGGTTTTTTATTTTAGTGAGTATGTCCTTGAATTGTTGGTCGTTTATCTTGCCTTTTATCCTGCCTGCCTGATGCAGTTGGATTAAAAGTATCTCTATTTGTCTGGCGTAGTCTGGCATTGCGGAGCGGATGTTGGCCAGCCTGCTTTTCGCGTCAGACTCAAGAATCCTGTTCATTACAGTGTTTATCTGGCGCTCGATTTCTTCCTGCTGAACCTGCTCTTGGAGTTGCTGCTGAACTTGCTGTTGCATCAACTGCTGGAGGCGTCTCCTCTTAAGCTCCTCTATGTCAGCTTCAGGCATTCTGTCTTGCTATGTTGGACGCTATCTTGTCCAAATAGGATCTACCTTTCGGCGTAAGAATCCTGCCAACCTTAGGTTTCAAAGTCTTCTCGGTGAAACCAAGCTTGTCAAACTCCTGTAGTATAACCCTAATG
>CAZKCF010000130.1:0-2478 GCA_964551365.1 uncultured archaeon | reverse complement strand
CGTTTATTCCGCTGTCGGTCATCATCCTGAACGTGTTCGGGTCGTCTCCGGAAAAAATGTTAAAATCCTCCGGCACGATTTCTCGAGTGCGCTTCATCCTCTCAAAGTTTCCTGTAGCCTCCTTTACTGCGACAAAGTTGCTGTACTGGCTTGCGAGTATGGCCAAGTCTTCTGGGGATATGACTGTCACGCTCCTACCTGGGATGGCGTACGGAATCATGTCCAATTCTGGGAATTCTTCAGCAATCACGCCGTAGTATTCTTTCCTAAGCTCGAGAGAAGAAGGCTTGTTGTAGTAGCAGTCTACCAGTAGAACAGCGTCAACGCCGCACTCTTTCGCTCGCCTAGTCTCATAGACCGCTTCCTCTGTGCTGTTCGACCCTGTGCCAGCAAGAACCTTACACCTGCTGTTGTTGAATTCAACGACCTTCTCGGTGACCCTGCTGTGCTCCTCGTGCGTAACAGTGGCTGACTCTCCTGTGGAGCCCATCGGCAGAATACCTGTAATGCCCTCTTCAATCTGGAAGCCGATGTTTCTCTCAAGCTGCTCCCAATCTACCTTAAGGTTTTCCTTGAACGGAGTAACCAACGCAGTCCAACATCCCGTATACTCTTGATTCATCTTAAAAAATACCACCTTTATATAATTGGAATACATTTTATAAAACAATGTGCGGCATAGCAGGATACGTCGGCGAAAAAAACGCCCCAACGCTACTCTTCGACATGCTCAAGCGCCTTGAATACCGCGGCTACGACTCGGCTGGAATAGCATACGTCTCAGGCAGTAAAATCAAGGTTGTTCGAGACAAAGGCAAGGTCAATGAAGTCCGCGCCAAAGTAAAGCCTGAAAGACTTTCCTCCAACATAGGCGTCGCGCACACACGGTGGGCTACGCACGGCAAACCAAGCCAAATTAATGCGCACCCTCACGCAGACTGCAGCGGTCGTTTCGTCATCGCCCACAACGGCATCATAGAAAACTATCTTGAGTTGAAGAAGGAGCTTGAACTCAAGGGGCATGTCTTCAAAAGCGAGACCGACACTGAAGTCATAGCGCATTTGATTGAAGACTACTTTAATGAATGCAATGACTTCTTCAGTGCCTTCCAATTGATATTCAGAGACAATAAGCTGAGGGGTAGTTACGCTATCGCCGCCGTGTCAAGCGAGTCTCCTAACCAGATTCTTGTGGCGAGAAATGACAGCCCCCTTCTCATTGGTTTAGGCAAAAAGGAAAACTTCATTGCCTCAGACGTGCCAGCATTCCTGCCTTACACTAAAGAGACCCTAATCTTGGAGGACGGCGAGTTCGGTGTCGTAACCTCCGACCGAGTTGAGGTATACAAGGTTGGCTCCGGCAGGAAAATACGGAAGGTGGTCAAGAAACAGAACACGGTTGAATGGGATGTTAGCGAAGCAGAGAAGGCCGGCTACCACCACTTCATGCTGAAGGAAATAAACGAGGAGCCGCAGGCGGCAAGAAACGCCCTTAAAGGCCGAACACAGCTCAAGAAGATTGCTAAAAAAGTCGCGGGCAAAGAGAGGATATACTTTGTCGCGTGCGGCACAGCATACCATGCGGGCCTCGCAGGCAAATACCTGCTCGAACAATTCGGCATACATGCCGAAGCGATGGTTGCGTCTGAATTCAGGTACTCGACAGTAAAAACACTAGACAAAGACGCTGCCGTAATAACCGTCTCGCAGTCCGGCGAAACAGCCGACACAATAGCCGCAGTAAAAGGCGCCAGAAAAAAAGGCGCTTACGTTGCCAGCATAGTGAACGTCGTAGGCTCCACCCTAACGAGGGTTTCAGACGACGTGGGCTACATATACGCTGGCCCGGAAATTGCTGTGGCGTCAACAAAAGCCTACATCGGCCAATTGATGTCGCTCACAATACTCGGCCTGCTCACAGCATTCGAGCGCAAGAAAATAACCGGAAAACAGCTTGAAGGCTACTTCAAGCAGCTGAATGAAATACCCCAACAGATTGCCGTCCTGCTGGAGAAAAACGGCATCAAAGATTGGGCTGAAAGGTGCGCGAACGCAAAAACATTTTTCTATATCGGGCGGCGCCAAGAGTATCCGACGGCCCTTGAGGGTGCGTTGAAGCTTAAGGAGATTAGTTACGTTCACGCTGAAGGTTATCCTGCCGGCGAACTAAAGCACGGTCCCCTGGCGTTGCTTGAGGCGGGTGTGGTTGTAATAGCCATAAAGTCCGCCGACGACTTGAGGGAGAAGATGGAATCCAACATGCAGGAAGTGAAGTCACGGAGGGCTACCCTGCTTTCAGTCTCACACGACGGCGACTTCAAGCTGCCGAAGACCGACCCACTGTTTAATCCATTGTTGAGCATCGTGCCATTACACTTGTTCGCGTACTACATTTCAGTGCTGAAGGGACTGGACCCAGACAAACCAAGAAACCTCGCGAAATCCGTGACAGTAGAGTGACTTTTAATTTCTACCCCT
>CAZKCF010000129.1:0-2547 GCA_964551365.1 uncultured archaeon | reverse complement strand
CCCTCGACTATCACCAAATCCTTGTTTTTACTCAACTCCCTGAACGCCTTTTTTATGCTGGCGCCTATCCTCTTCTGCGACCCCGTTAGGATGTCTTCAACAAGACTTTCAGTCAGCAGCACGGGGGTCATTAAATCAAGAGAGTCCTCAAGTTTTAACGCATCCCTAGCCCTCATGGAATCAGCTTCAACAGGCCTCCCATCAAAGTCCTCCACCAAGTTGCCGATGGGTTTCATGTAGCCGACATTAACATCCTTCTCCATTAAATCCAACGCAAGACCCAGGCAAAAAGCGCTTTTGCCGGAGTATGCTTCCGATGACGCTATCAGTATTGACTTCATTTTTCATGCCTCAATATTATTCTAACGTCTACCGCGAGATAACCGTTTCCTTTCTCGAAGACTTTGATGGGGTTGACGTCCAGCTCAAGTATCTCGGGGAAGTCTGCGGTAAGCCTCGACAACCTGAGCAGTGAGTCCTCCAGCGAGTTAATATCCAATGGCTTCTCCCCTCGGACCCCATTCAACAGAGGGTAGCCTTTTATCTCCGATATCATGTTTCTTGCCTCATCTTCATTCAACGGCCCCACCCTAAAAGAAACATCCTTCAGCATTTCAACGTATATGCCGCCTAAACCAAACATTATGAGCGGGCCGACCTGCGGGTCCCTGTTCATCCCGATTATGACTTCACGTCCGCCTGAAACCATCTCCTGAACTAGCACCCCCGTTATATTAGCATTCGGCATATACTTCCTAGCGTTCATGATGACTCTCGTGTAGGCGCTCTGCAGATTGTTTTTGCTTACGTTCACTGTCACGCATCCTATATCTGATTTATGCAGTATGTCCTGTGAGACAACCTTTAATGCAACGGGGTATCCGATTTCGTTCGCAGCCTCCAGTGCTTCATTGAAGGTTTGGACTAGTTTTGACTTGCATGTTCTAATCCCATAGGCTTCAAGTATCCTCATGGAATCCAGCAGGCTCAAGTTTACGATCCCTTCTTTTCTCGCCACAGAGAGGATTCGGGAGACTGTTCCCTTGTCTACATTGATTTGTTGGGGTTTCTTGTGCTTGAATTTTCTAGCCAGACGGTATTCGACCATAGCCCGCATGGTCTTAGCGGCTTTCTCAGGATACTGGTAGTTAGGCACCCCATTTTTCTTTAAAACCCCTATGCCAGAGGCAACGTCGATGCCCCCCATGAATGAGCATAATATCGGCTTATTCGTTTTCCTGGATGCTCTAACGACCTCCTCAGCCACGTTATTTATGTCTGTCATCGCCTGCGGGGTTAACGCAACTATGACCCCATCAACATTCCTGTCCTTGAGCACTGTTTCGAGAGCAAGAGCATACCGCTTTGAAGTCGCGTCACCAAGAACATCAACCGGGTTGTATATATTCGATGCAACTGGAAGATTGCTCCTGAGTTTCCTGATTGTTCGGGGCGTGAACGAAGACAACCTTAGGTTGCTTCTCTCACACGCGTCCGTGGCCATTATACCCGGACCGCCGGCGTTCGTGACTATGGCCACACGATCATCCTTTGGGAGAGGCTGGGTTGAGAAAGCAATGGCGTAATCGAATAACTCCTCGCCAGAGTCCACCCTAATAACCCCCGTCTGCTTGAAAGCTGCCGTGAACGCATTATCCGAGCCAGCCAGCGAACCAGTATGCGAGGCTACCGCCTTAGCGCCTGCTGTTGTTCTACCGGACTTTAACACTATTACCGGTTTTTGCTTGGTTGTCCTCCTCGCCAGCTTCATGAAGCCGACGCCGTCCTTCAGTCCCTCAAGGTAAGCTAATATCACGCGAGTTTCTTCATCGTCTGAGAACACTCTCATGAAATCGTTTTCGGCTAAATCGGCTTTGTTTCCCAGTGAAACGAACTTCGAGAAACCCACGTCCTCAAGAGCAGCCCAATCTAGTATGGCAGTGCATAATGCCCCTGACTGGGACATGAACGCTATGCAACCTCTCTTGGGCGTCTGGCTTGCGAAGCTTGCGTTAAGGTTGTTTGAGGTGTTTATGATGCCAAGGCAGTTAGGGCCTACAATGCGCACACCGTGTTTATGAGCGATTTCAACGCACTGACGCTCCAGCTTCGCGCCTTCGACTCCAGCTTCTTTGAATCCCGCTGAAATCACGATGGCGTTTTTTATTTTTTTTATGCCGCATTCTTCCAGAACGTAGGGGACTATTTTGTTTGGAACGACTATGACGGCTAACTCAACTTTCCCAGGGATGTCTTTAACGCTTTTATAGCATTCGAGTCCAGAAATCCTGCGCGCCTTCGGGTTGACGGGGTATATTTTTCCATTGAATTTTTTCAGCAGGTTTTCGAGGACTGCGTGACCAACTTTTTCTTTCTCTCTTGAGGCCCCTACTATTGCGATAGACGTTGCGTTGAATATGTTGTTGGCCACATACATTATTTGTAGTAGCTTTATTTAATCTTAGTGTTGTGGGATTGGGGGATTTTAGGTTAAAAGCACTTGGTAAAAGGAGAAATCATTTATGCTCTGTTCTTTGTTGTAAACCC
>CAZKCF010000128.1:0-2559 GCA_964551365.1 uncultured archaeon | reverse complement strand
GTTGGAGTCAACGTTGAGGATTGTGTTGAGAAGGCGGGTTTGTTGTTCCACAATTACCCGTGCCTTGCGTCCATGAGTTGGGATAATGTCGTGGGGGAGACGCTCATGCACATAGCGGGCTTTAGAGTCAGAAACGCTGTGAGGGAGGGTGTTTACGCAAAAAAAACGTAGGTTACTATAGCCAAACCTGACGTGTAAACCATATAACGTTTTTATATTAAAACGTGCAATAATATGTGAACCATTCAAAATGTGCGAAAGCAAAGTCATCCTGAAGGGCAAAAAAGGCACTACAGAGGTCATGCCAGAGGCCGCCAAGATAACCGTTGAAGAAGGCAAAATAACGGTCTACGACCTACGCGGAAGCAAAAAAACCCTAGACAACTGTAAACTAAAGGACATAGACTTCATAAAACACGTAACAACACTGGAAAGCAAATAAAATGGAAATAGACGGCGAAAACATCAAAATAACCATAGGAGAAGTACTGGACGAAGACAACACACCCAAAGGCCCAACCCCCCTCCCAAGCCTAAGCGACCTACGAAACTGGTACACAACACTCTTAAAAAAATACAAACCAAAATACACGCCAGTCGAAGACCACTGCTCCTACTGCACATTCGGACCATGCGACCTAAAAGCAAACAGAAAAGGCGCCTGTGGGATAGACAGGAACACCCAAGCAGCAAGAGAAACACTAAACATGGCAATAGCCGGATGCTCAGCGCACTCGGCGCACGCACGACACATACTAGACTACGCGATTGGAAAATTCGGTAAAAACAAGAAACTCAACGTGGCTGAAAACAGCGAAACACAAACCCCTGTAACAACCCTGATAACAGGGCTTAAACCAAAGACGCTCGGAGAACTACTAAAACCCATGGAGTACATAGAAGAACAAGTGAACACGATGGCGTCAAGCCTGCACATGGGACAGGAGTCAAGCGACCTCGACTTTCAAGCTAAAACACTGCACATTGGAATGCTGGACAGCCTAGGCATGGAAATAGCAGACACAGTACAAGTCACAATATACGACTTCCCGCGCGGGGACGCCGACACGCCGCTCGTGGACGTCGGCTTCAATGTCGTGGACAAAAGCAAGCCGGTGATACTCTGCATAGGACACAACGTCGCATCAGGCGTCGAGATAGTAGACTACGCCAAAGAAAACAACCAAGACATAGAAATCGCCGGCATATGCTGCACAGCCCACGACCTAGCCAGATACAACAAAAGAGCCAAAATCATAGGACCACTGTCCTCACAACTCATATACTCGCGCTCGGGCATAGCAGACGTGATGGTGTTGGACGACCAGTGCGTGAGAGTCAACAACATAAGGGTCGCTGAAGAATTAGGAACTCCAGTAATAACAACCTCTGAAAAAAACATAGGCGGTTTCGAAGACCTATCTGAAAAAGATTCGGACGAAACAGCAAGAAAGCTGGCTTCAGGCGAACTAAAGGGAGCATACCTGCCTGACCCGAACAAGGCTGCTGAAGTCGCAGTAAAGACTGCCCTCTTAGTTCACAATAACCAGCGGAAAAACGCCGGAGTATTCGTCTGTGAGGCAGACAAGTGCACTTCATGCGGACTGTGCACTCAAGCCTGCCCCATAAGCCTCAACCCGATGAGGATAATCCGAACCATCAGAAACAGGTACGTCATAAACAACAGACTATGCAGACCGATAATCAAGCGAAACGAGGAGATCACGAAAGACAGGATAATAAACCTCCTGCTTGAGAACGCCTACACTCCAACAGAATTGTCCGAAAAACTCAGCGTCTCAAGGCAGTACGTTTACAAGACGATAGAGTCGCTTGAAAAAGAACACTTACACAAACACAAAGACGGAAAAGAAGTCTACTACTCGCTGTCCAAAGACTCGATAGACCGGCTGAAGGCAGGCAAACAGAAGGAAGAACTATTGAGCGAAGACGAACTGGACAATATGCTGAACGCATGCCTACTGTGCGGCAGATGCGAGTCATGGTGCCCGCAAAAAATACACCACGTCTCAATATACGCCGAAATCATGAAAGACAAACTCGAAAAACAAAAAAGCAAACTCAGAGCCGGAAGAGGCGCAATACAAGACATCGAGATACGGGAAGTCGGCGCGCCAATAGTGTTCGGCGAAATACCGGGCGTCATCGCCCCAGTCGGATGCTCCAGCTACCCGAACGGCGGCCGGGAGCTCGTCGAGATAGTAGAGACGTTCATGCAGAGGAACTACATTGTGGTCACAAGCGGCTGCTCAGCCCAGACTCTGGGGATAGAAGGCAACCTCTACGAAAAATATCCAGGCGTCTTCGAAGGCGGAGGACTCGTCAACGTCGGCTCGTGCGTAGCCAACGCGCACATAGACGGCGCGGCAATAAAGATAGCCAAAATATTCGCCCGAAGGCCTATCGAAGGAAACTATGAGGAGATAGCGGACTACATACTAAACCGCGTCGGAGCGGTCGGAATAGTCTGGGGCACGATGTCGCAGAAGGCGCTATCCATCGCCTCAGGCTGCAACGCCCTTGGCATACCAGTGATAA
>CAZKCF010000127.1:0-2582 GCA_964551365.1 uncultured archaeon | reverse complement strand
TCTCAATACCAACCAGATACATACACGGCCCAAGCAGCGTTTTCAGCATGAACGACGTGAAAAACACAATAAAGCTTGTTGCCAAAACAATCAGCAGCCGTTAAGCCGTAAAAAAGGACATGAGGAAATTATTCTACAGCCTGTCTTCAGTCATAGTCGGCGGAATACTCTACATAGGACTGAACTGGATTCCGATAGCAGGCCCGCTAATCGTCGGCTTCATAGCAGGCTGGATTAGAAGAGGAAACAGTAAGGAAGGCTTCAACGCAGGCATCTACTCCGGACTACTGGGCTTCATAGCCCTCACAGCGCTGTTATACAAGTGGGGCGCATTAAATGCGCGCGGCATAGAAACTTTTGTGGTCATGCTCATTGCCTGGATAATCTTCTTGTGGAATCTGGTGGGGATACTGTTGGCGGGTTTAGGAGGCTTGGTCGGCTCGATGTTTCACGCCACCAAAAACTTTTTTTTAGGAGGCAGACGAGAGGACGTGAAACCTGCGGGGGGATACTTCAACCGCGGCGTCACGTTCAAGATATGCCCCGACTGCGGGTCAGGAAACACTGAAGACGCCATAAAATGCGGCAACTGCGGGGCCGCATTAAATTAAAAAAAAATGATGCGCGAGATTGTGATAAAGAGCCTGAAGGACAACTCGCTTATAATGCTGGCGTGTTTTCTGGTATTTCTAGCCGGCACAGTATCCGGCTTCGTCATTTACCCCTTCATAAGAGAAAACGTTGAGGAGATAGTCAACTCTTTTTATGAGGGAGTGATAACCGACACCCCGCTTGCAACGGCGAGAAACATATTTTTCAGGAACATTCAGGCGACGTCAGCGATGATTATTGTCGGCTTCACGGTCATTGGCCCGCCGATGCTGCTCTTTTTCAACGGGCTTGCATCAGGAATCGTGCTGGAGTACGCTCTAACGAAAGGAGTCAGCATCCAAAAACTTTTTTACGCCGTAGCACCGCACGCACTGCCTGAAGTTCTCGCATTCCTTCTCACAGCCTCGCTTGGCATCAGAATAGGCATGTCGCTGGTTTTCCCAAACGGAGGGAGGATAAAATCATTCAAAAAAAGCGTTAAGGAGGCGAGCTTTGTCTACATTACAGTAGTAGTGCCGCTTCTGCTCACAGCCTGCCTGCTGGAAGTCTTCGTTTCAGCCAAGCTTGCCGCCCACACCCCCTGACGCAGGCTTCTTCACCAACGTCTTCCGCTTACGCCGAACCAAAAGAAGAAGAAGCAACAACACGACAAGCAAAAACACGTAAGGCAGATAAGACTTCACGTCCGGCGAACCAGTTGGAGGCGGCGAAACAACAGAAGACACCGTCGTAGTGTAATAAAAAGTCGTGGTGTAAGCCTCAAGCCCCACCCGCTCCCTACTCAAAGAAATTATGGACTCGGCGCGACTTACTCCCAAACGGTCTCCGATACGAACGTATATTTCACGAGCCTGCTGCGAAAGATTGAGTGCGTCAGCAAAATTGTTCGAAACATACGCGTTCTCAGCCAGCGAATACAGCCTATCAGCCTCAGTCTTTTCGCCGACAGTAGAAAGTAACTCCTCAGCGCGCTTTACCCCGGAATCATAGTTCGCCTTAAGGTAGTATTCCTTGGCTTTCAGAGCGTACTCGACAGACTTGTTCAAGTCACCGCTCGCGTAGTAAATCTGAGACTGATTCAAGTACTGGTCAGCGTCGCGAAGCCTCTCCAACGCAGAACCCTTAGCGTCGTAATCACGTATCAGCGCGTCGGCTTCAGCAACCTTAAGCGTGTTGTTCAACTCCAAATACAGTTCACGAGCCTTCTGAACGTAAGCCAGCGCGTTAGTCATATCCCCTGCAGCGGAATAAGACAACGCGCGGTCATAGTACATCAACGCCTGCTGTTCCTTCACGTATTTTCCGCTAATCTCAAGAGAGTATATGCCGCCTTCAGTGCCGACAAGAATCCTCTTAACGCCCCCGCCCAAATCCAAAACCTTAAGCGCGTTTATCCTCTCGCTGAGGTTAAAACTCCACTTCAAGCTTCCGTTGCCGCTTAGAACATCAAGTCTGCTGCCTGCCGCGTAAATTATTTCCGGGGAATTGTCTGACTCCAAATCCGCCGACTCAACATTCGAAGTCAAGTCAACAATCCTGCGCTTCCAAAGCAACGCACCATCGTTCCTCAAATCAAACAACTGGTATTTTGATGCAACAACAATTTGTTCGGGAACACTGTCGCCTGAGTTTACGACGCCAACAGCCTGCACTCTGCCGTCAGTGGGATACTGCCATAGTATGCTCCAATTCTGAATCAAAACAACACCCTGGTAGGTGCCGACAACCAAATCTAATACACCGTTATTGTTCACGTCGGAAACAACCATGTCCCAGACGCTGCCTCCAGCACCATAAGCCAGCGTTGTGTTGCCTCCCGCGTCCACCACATATATGTTGAAGTCCGACGACCCTAAAACAACCTCCCTCTTGCCGTCGCCATTCAAGTCAACAACGTCAACAGCCGAGATAGGACCAGTATTGGACTGAGACCACACATCACGGTTGTATACCCTGTCCGTCCCCTCCTC
>CAZKCF010000126.1:0-2591 GCA_964551365.1 uncultured archaeon | reverse complement strand
ATACTGGTTTGACTTAGATTAAATACAAGTGGTTGGTATCAGATGTGTGCTGACGTGTTCGTCTTTGAAGACCAGTGTGTTAAAAGATTTGACTTGTGCGAGTTGCCTCAAATCCAGAGGCTTGTCGCTGAAGCTGGCGTATTCACGTCCTCTGAACTAAACGATGTCACGGAGATGATAGAACACTATGCTAAATTCTGTTCAAACGACGAGCTGCTGACCTACGTCTACGAAATCGGCGGCAAAGTCGTCGGCTTCATATCATTCGGCCTCGGCATGGGCAACAAAACCTATGAAGTCTACTGGATTTGCGTTTCGCCCGAATATCAAGGGCAAGGCATAGGCTCAAAACTCCTGAAGTTTGCTGAAAACTACGTTTCCCGGGCAGGATGCAGGATGCTCTTCATAGAAACCTCATCAAAAAAAGAATACTGGCGCGCGCGCGATTTCTACGAGCGCATGGGCTACTGCAGCCAAGCTATAGTCAAAGACTACTTTGATGACGGGGACAACAAGGTGATTTACTCCAAGAGGATGCCTGCGACCTGACTTACGGCATGACCCTACTACCTGAAAAGATGGCTACTTTAAAAAACGAAGTTAGTGTTCTTCCAGACTTGGCATGTGCGGTGGTTCAGTAGAGATGGAACCTAAAAACTTCCTCTTCATTTCTCTTGACGCGCTTATAACCGACATAGCCTGGCAAGTCTCCAAGGAAGGCCACAACGTCAAATACTACATCCACGACCCGGCGCAGAGGGAGATTGGTGATGGTTTCGTTCCGAAGGCTGATAAGTGGCAGGATGAGGTGGCTTGGGCTGATGTCATCGTCTTCGACGACGTCTTGGGTGAGGGTGCTAAGGCTAAAAAGCTTCGCGATGAAGGCAAGTTTGTTGTCGGAGGCACGCCTTACACTGACATGCTGGAGGACGACAGGGCGTTCGGCCAGCAGGAGTTGAAGAACGCCGGCGTGTCAATAATCCCGCAGGAAAACTTCAAGTCGTTCGACGATGCGATAGCGTTCGTGCAGAATCACCCCAACAAGTATGTGGTAAAGCCGAGTGGTGAAGCACAGAACCTCAAGCAGCTTCTGTTCGTGGGTCAGGAAGACGACGGCAGAGACGTAATCCAGGTGATGGAACACTACAAGAAAATCTGGGCTCATAAAATAAAGGACTTCCAGTTGCAGAAGAAGATAAGCGGCGTTGAAGTTGCTGTCGGCGCGTTCTTCAATGGCACGGAGTTTATTTATCCCATAAACGTTAATTTCGAGCACAAGAAGCTTTTTAACGGAAACATTGGGCCGTCGACCGGCGAGATGGGTACGAGCATGTTCTGGAGTGAACCAAACACCCTATTTAACATGACGTTAAAAAAGATGGAGCCGAAGCTTAGGGAAGAACACTACGTCGGCTACATTGACATAAACTGCATAGTCAACGGCTATGGGATATACCCTCTTGAGTTCACTTCACGCTTCGGATATCCTACAATAAGCATACAGCAGGAGGGTATGCTGGTGCCAATAGGCGAGTTCCTCTATGATCTGGCGAAAGGCAACAAACCCCCCTTCAAGACGAGAAGCGGGTTCCAGGTTGGAGTCAGAATACTGGTGCCGCCGTACCCATTCACGGACACGCAGACTTTCGACACAAGCTCGCGAGACGCCGTAGTAATCTTCAAGAAGCCTACTATGGAGGGCATACACATAGAAGACATAAAAAGAATAAACGGCGACTGGGTCATAGCAGGCAACGCAGGTGTCGCACTCATCATCATAGGATGCGGCCAAACCATGAAACAGGCTAAAAACAGGGCGTACGCTAGAATAAGCAACATACTCCTCCCCAACATGTACTACCGCACAGACATTGGAGACCGCTGGGAAGAAGACAGCGACCGCCTGCACACGTGGGGCTACCTAAGGTAAACAACAACCATGAAACTCAAACGCGCCAGCGTTACTCCTGCACTAAACCTAAACAACGTTGAGCTGATGGAGTCCCCCGGACGAGACGTAGTGCGCAAAATAATCGGAGGCAACGTGCTCGCGAAAGTTGATGCAGCACCCCTTGAAGTTGAAGTCAAGGCGCCCGTCAACTTAAGTGATGCGAGAGAGTGCCTTAGGGTTTTGGGCGGCGTCTTGGAGAAAACCAAGTTTTCTGAGACAATGTATTTTGATTTTCCTGACGGCTGTATTACAGGCCACTTTGAGACCGTGCGGGTGAGGCAGAGCGACGGCAAATTTCGTTTGGACTACAAGAAGTGGGGTTCGGGCGGCGACACCAAAAGCATGAGGGAGTTCAGCCAGCATGTTGGCGACGACGTGGTCGAAAGGCTTGAGGCTTTAGGCCTTAAGGTGACTGACGTAGTCCGCAAGACGCGGGAAACCTACGCTTACCGCGGCCTTAAAGTTAGTTTAGACGACGTGGAGGGTCTTGGAGGTTACGTTGAAGTGGAATCCAAGACGGCTGCCGACAGAGACAAAATATTCCATGTCATGGAGGAGCTTGGCGTGCGCAGGGAATCCTGTCTAACCAGCGGCTACAGGTCTCTCATTAGGGGGGACAATTCCTCGGATTGATTACGGC
>CAZKCF010000125.1:0-2594 GCA_964551365.1 uncultured archaeon | reverse complement strand
GCCTGATGTCGCTCATCGGAGCCGTGACGCTTTCAGTCAGAAGGGAGACACTGCAGGAGATACTACTGATTTTAGTTGCATTCGCAGCAGGCTCAATGCTTGGAGCAGCGTTTTCAGACCTTATTCCAGAGTCGGCAGAAAACATTGGAGAACAGGCGTTCCCCATGGTGCTCGCAGGCATACTATTGTTTTTCGTCGTGGAAAGGTTCATACACTGGCACCACTGCAACAAAGAAGAATGCCACACGCACCCGATGGCCCACCTGAACCTAATCGGAGACGGCGTACACAACTTCATAGACGGCGTAATAATAGCGGCAAGCTTCCTGACGAACACCAAAATAGGTTTTATCACAACCCTGGCAATACTGTTGCACGAAATACCCCAAGAAATGGGCGACTTCGCTGTACTACTGCACGCAGGCCTTGAAAGAAAAAAAGCGTTAGCATACAACTTCATAAGCGCGCTGCTCGCAGTCTTGGGCGCAGTCTTGGGCTACTTTTTTTTGGACAGCATGAGCGACGTTATACCGTATATAGTCGCTGTTGCTGGAGGAGGTTTCGTGTACATAGCTACTGCAGACCTCATGCCTGAGTTGCACAAGGAGAGGCACCGAGGCAAGCTTGTGCTTCAGACGATATCGGTCTTCCTCGGCATAATCGTTGTCTACTATATCGTAGGCTTGTTTCCCCACGCACACTAGTTTTAGGTTATTCGCCGATGTCTTCGTTCCACAATTCAGGGCTCGCTTTTATGAACTTGCTCATAAGCTGGATGCACTCCAAGTCGTTTATAACCTCAACCTCAACGCCGCGGCGTCTTAGGTAGTCTTCAGGCCCAGAGAAGTTTTTGTTCTCTCCCACCACCACCTTAGGAATCTTGTAGAGTAGGACTGCGCCAGAACACATGTCGCATGGCGACAGCGTGGAGTACAAAACAGCTTTCGCGTAAACCGAGGCTTTTTGTCTTCCGGCGTTTTCAAGACAGTTCATTTCAGCGTGGTGTATTACGCTCCCGTCCTGCACCCGCCGGTTATGTCCCCTACCGATTATTTTACCATCAAACACAAGAACGCTTCCTATAGGTATCCCACCTTCGGAAAGACCCTTTTTCGCTTCCTCAAGAGCAGCCTTCATGAACTTGTCCACGCAAAACACCCCCTTATTGAGAGAACCTCGTCGCCACGACATCTATTATCACGCCATAAACCACGCTCGCGGCAAACAATATTAACCCACCTTCAAATCCCGACGGCAAGGATATCGCCAAACCAACGACGGCGCCAAGCAGTCCGCCGCGTACTGCAGGACGCAGTTTTACGGCGTCTGCCATGCCGATGACGAAGCCTATTAGAACCCTGTTGTAGACTATTGACGCAAGTATTCCAGCCGAGAATTTTCCGGGAAAAGACGAGATTGTGCCGTACAAGCAAAAAAGGCCGCACAAGAGTCCTAAAAACAACGCCAACGTAATCCGCTTTTTGTTCATAGTATTTTTTGCACCTCGCTATTTGAGTTATATATTTTGTGCCACAGCATTTATTACTATGACGAAATCCGCAGTATACTTCTTTGATGACGCGCCCAAGATGGCCTTGGGAGTCGACAAATTCCTCGGCATTATCTCACGCAGACTCGGTGAAGGAAAAACAGCGCTGAAAATCCACTTCGGCGAGGAAAAAAACACGACACACATCAAACCGGAGTGGCTTCATTGCGTGAAAAAACACATTCCCGACGCAACATTAGTTGACTGCAACGTACTCTACAGGGGCTCAAGAACGCGCAAGAAAGACCACATCAAAACCGCGATAGAACACGGCTTCAACTTTATGAACATCGACATACTGGACGGCGAACTTGGAGAAGCATCAACTGAAGTAGAAGTCAACACAAAAAACACCAAAACAGCCAAACTCGGCGCAGGCATAGTAAAGTACAAAAACATCGTCGCCTTAAGCCACTTCAAAGGCCACATTTCCACAGGATTCGGCGGCGCAATAAAAAACATGGGCATGGGCTTAGGCTCGCGCGCCGGAAAGCTTGAGATGCACGCGATAGTGTCGCCTTACGTGAAGGCGGAAAAATGCGTCGCATGCGGGGTTTGCGTTAGAGACTGTCCGGCGGACGCGATAACACTTGAAGGCAAAGCCAACATAAACCCGAGCAAATGCATCGGCTGCGCTCACTGCATAGCAGTATGCCCGCAGGGCGCAATAAACGTTCCATGGGATTTGTCGGAGAGCGTGAACAACAAGCTTATGGAGAATGTGGCAGACTACGCGCTCGCCGCAACCGGGGGGAGGAGATGCTGGTACATTAATTTTCTTGCAAACATAACGCTGGAGTGCGACTGTCTTGCGATGGAGCAGAAGCCGTTCATGGAGGACGTCGGCGTCTTGTTTTCAGAAGACCCTGTTGCAATAGACCAGGCGTCCTTGGACTTGATAGTTGAGAGAAACAACGGAGTCGACCCGTTCATGGCGCACAACAAAGTCAAGAGCACGCACATCCTAAAGTACGGTGAACACGTTAAGCTGGGTTCAAGAGACTATGACCTAGTAAAAGTCCATTGATTTTACTTAAACCATAAT
>CAZKCF010000124.1:0-2617 GCA_964551365.1 uncultured archaeon | reverse complement strand
AATAAAACACAAACAACCAGCAGAAATCTCAGTTTCAGAAACCGGAATAGGCTTGAACGAAGAACAGAATAAGATGGTTTTCGAAGAATTCTTCAGAGCTGACCCGAGCATGCCCGGCATGGGAATCGGATTAACGTTATGCAAGAAGGCAGTTGAACTCCACGGCGGCATAATAACCGTAGAATCGCCTGGCTTGGGCAAAGGAAGCACTTTTAAAGTCACTTTACCATTAAACTAACGGTGGTTGGAATCGCCAAAATACTAATCGTTGAAGACAACAAAAACATACAAGACATCTACGCGCTAATGCTTGAAGAACAAGGCTACGAGATAACCCAGGCTTTCAACATAAAACACGCCTTCGATGTTCTGAAAAAAGAGAAAGTAGACTTAATCATATTGGACATGATACTACCTCAAGCCACACCACAAGACACATGCGAAATCTTCCTGAAAGGAGTTAAAGAAAATCCGGCATACAAAAAAATTCCAGTGCTCGCCGTCACAGTCGTGAACCACGACCTCGAAAAACAACTGAAAAGAATAGACTCAAGAATAGGCTACATAAGAAAACCATTCTCGCGCAAAAAACTGGTGTCTGAGATAGAAAGACTATTGAAACCCTGACTTTAAAGAATCCTCAAAACCTCGCTGACTGCAAACTCGGCTCTCACTGAACGCACAATAATTTTTCCGCCCTCTTTTTCAAACTCCTTTTGCACGGAATCCGCGACC
This sequence comes from uncultured archaeon, assembly GCA_964551365.1. Taxonomy (GTDB): domain Archaea; phylum Altiarchaeota; class Altiarchaeia; order IMC4; family SCGC-AAA252-I15; genus CAZKCF01. The sequence goes on along the minus strand of CAZKCF010000124.1, from coordinate 1,882 downwards.
CCTCCAGAACCCTCAACCACAAAAACCGGCTTCCCATAACTCAAAGCCAACGCTATCTCAGACAAAGTGCCCACGCCACCGCAGACAGCTATAACCGCATCAGCAGAAGCAACAACCAAAGCATTCCGGGCGTAACCCAAACCAGTCGGCAAAACAACATCAACAAAATCATTCACAACACTCTTGCCCAAAACAGGAAGAATCCCGACAGTCAAACCGCCGTTAAGTTTCGCGCCCCTGCAGGCTGCCTCCATCACGCCGCCTCGGCCGCCGCACACCAGCACGCAATTGTTTTTTGCTATGTCGCCGCCGATTCGCTCAGCAATCTTCTTTACCTTCTCGCTGATTTTACCGTCGCTTCCGACGACTGCAATATTTTTTTTCACCTCAACTTGCCGCCGATTTTACTCAGGAACTCTCGCACAAGAGACTCTATTTCCTTAGTATTCACGTTAATCAGTTCGACACTAAAACACACGCTCTTCCGGTTGTCCCCAATCTTGGGGCCAGAGTAAACGTCTTTAATATTCACTGAAACAATAGCGTCGCTGAACGACCCCAACAAACTGGCGATAAAAAACTCGTCTGCGCCAGAGTCGATTACGGCTGAAAAATCTCTGAGTGTTGTGCCGTACTTTTGAGTCTTGAATTCGATGCGTTCTTTGTCGCCTAAAACCCGGATGTTAGACAACTTTAATGTGGACATCCTCCCGTTGTCTTCGAGGACAACGCTGTCTGCTGTAACGTTCCTCACGACACCAAGATGTTTCATGCCAGAGTATATGTGCTGGAGGCAAAGCTCTTTTCCTATAGACTCCTTGAGCTTCTCAAGCTCGAGTACGAGGGACTCTATTGCCTTGTCGGACCTGCCCATAGCCCTGTCAACGTCGTCGAAATGCCTTGCAGCATCAACCATCATCTCAACAAACTTTTCCTCATCATTCTCCTCTATAATTGAACTCAAGTCCGCCAGAGTCTTGATGAACACCCTGTGGACCTCCTTAGTGTACGGGTTAGTCATCTGTATTTCAGCGTAAAGCCGCGGGTCCTGACCAATAATCCTCCCCGCCATATCCAACATCAGCTCGTATATCGGCGAAGAAAAATTCCGGGACTTCTTGATGTCAAAATTCATTTCCTGCAATGTCTTACCGAACGCAATGTAACTCAAATGAGTCAGACCCTGCACCACAGCCATAATCCGGTCATGCTCCTCAGGAGTAGAGTTAAAAACTTTAACCCTATGCCGCCGAAGCAAATCCTCCACAAAACCAACCCACCGTTTAGACCTTACAGGAGTCAAAATGACAACCTGACCCTCCACGCCCGCAGCCCGCGGACCAAACATAGGATGCGCGCCCAAGACCTCAACGTTCTTTTTAGCGTGCTCCAACATCGCATCACACGGCATCTTCTTTACTGACGTCAAATCCATCAGCAACGAATCAGGCTTCAGATGAGGCGCGACCTCCCGTATGACATCTAATGTGCGTTTAATCGGCACGGTGACGACGACAACATCCGCATCAGCTACGGCATCCACATTATCCTTAACGTACTCTACTCCAAGCTCCACAGAAGCTTTCTCTCCCTTCTCTTCGGTGGGGCCGCTAATCGTGACGTCAAAACCCTCCTCCTTGAAGAGTTTGGCGAAAATCTGCCCCATACCACCGTATCCGCCCACTATTGTTGCGTTCACCTTATGCCTTTCCATTGTTATTTTATCTCAATATTACCTATAATATAATCGAAAATGATTCCCAACGAGGAAACACGCTTGGAGCATGAGTACCACAATCTGGCCAACGACTACTATAAGATAGGGGAATTCGACAAAGCAATAGAACACTACACACGCGCCATCGAGTTGAATCCCCATATT
>CAZKCF010000123.1:0-2692 GCA_964551365.1 uncultured archaeon | reverse complement strand
TAACAGGAGCATACGGGGTCACCCTTATGACCCGTCTGACCCGAATTTGGATGGGAAGCTTAAGGAAGATATGGAGGGGATTAAAGCGTTGTTGAGGAATGGGACGCCGGTTTACTTGACTACAACAACATTCAGCTATGACACGCGGCAGTATGGCATAAAGTATGACCCAAATTCGGGCATGATAGTTAACGCTGCGACAGACCAGCCGTACAATGATGTCGTCTTCAATCCTGCGTCAGGCCAAGTGTTCAGCAGAGACTCGAACGTTGTCTTGCCGCTGTCAGGCAAATACATGCTGGAGCTGCTGTCAAACTTCAAGTTCACTCCAGTCGGAACATACGAGGATGAGGACTGGCACCACAGTTGCATCACATTAGACTTGCACAACGAAACCCTCTTTAAGCTTGTTGAGAAAAACACGTAACATTATTTCTTCTGAGCCCGCATACAGTATTTGAAAAGCCCACCAGCAGCCTCAGTAAAGTCCTCATACCCAACACGCCTGAACGCAGCCTTGTGCGCGTCTTCGGTGACGAAATGAAGCTGTAGGCCGCCTTCCCTCAAAACGTGAGCAGACTTTCTCAAAAAGTCTTCAGCAACATGCTGGGTTAAAGACAACGGCTCCATAAGCCTCACGCTCAAAACAACATCAGCCCAAGCGGAAGGCAACGCATCCAACGCGTTGGGTCCGCCAGCCGAAACCTCCTTCGCCAGATTGTTGTTGAGTTTAGCGTGCTCTACCGCAAGGTGGGAGGAATCCAGGCCGCGCACTTCCATGCCGCAGACTTCCTTCAGGTAGCGGAGTAACGTGCCGTCGCCGCAACCGAGCTCCAAAACCCGCTTTCCCTTCAAGCTGCCGAGCAACTGCCGCATTTTAGATACGACGTCGCCGTACGTTGACTCGGCTTTTTCAGGACTCCACGCGCTGTCTCCGCCCAGTATGCCAGCCCAGTACCGGTCCTGCTGGGACAGCCGGACTCCTTTTTCCTCAAGCTCGCCCCACGCATGAAAGAAGCTGGGGGACGGCTTAGGCTGAGGCAACAACCTTGCCGGAGAATCCGCTGCCAAAGAATCCCTGCTATCGTGCGGGTGAGCCGTGAGTTTACGGTGTTTGGGCGACACTGCAATTAATACTTGATTTTTGTTTATTTAACAAAGGCTTCTTTTATTCTGCAGTAATCAATAGTTTTCTGTTAGAATGCCGGAATTCAACTGCGATTTTCACATACACTCCAAATACAGCGGAGGCTCGTCTAAAGACATGGAACTCCCGCTGATTGCACGGCAGGCAGAGTTGAAGGGTCTTGATGCTGTTGGCACTGGAGACGCACTGCATCCGGGATGGCTCAAGCACGTGAAAGAGAATTTGGGTGAAGAGTCGGATGGATGCTACGGCATCGGCGGCAGTAAAACAAAATTTTTCATAACAACCGAGGTTGAAGACAACGCAAGGGTCCACCATGTTATACTGCTGCCGTCAATAGACGCCGCACAACAGTTGGGCGAAACATTAGGCAAACACTCGGTTGACGTGGACAAAGACGGAAGACCCCACCTGAAAATCAACGGAGAACAACTCATAGACGAAGCCAAAAAAGCTAACGCCCTGATTGGGCCAAGCCACGCGTTCACACCATGGACCGCAGTCTACAAGGAATACAAGTCACTGAAAGACTGCTACGGAACCAACCTGAAGGACGTGAAATTCCTCGAACTAGGGTTGAGCGCAGACACCAGCATGGCAGACCGAATCCAGGAACTCCAGGACATCGTCTTCATGTCGAACTCAGACTGCCACAGCCCCTGGCCCCACCGCCTTGGAAGAGAATTCAACAGACTCATGCTCAAAGAGCTTTCGTTCCCAGAACTAGAGAGAGCGCTTGACAGAAACGGGAAGAGAGAGTTCACGTTGAACGCAGGACTTAACCCGCGCGAAGGCAAGTATCATTTGACTGCGTGCAGCAGGTGTTACCTCAAGTTCAAGCTGGAGGATGCTGTGGGATTGAAAAACAGGTGCCCGGAGTGCCGCGGCATCATAAAGAAGGGGGTCGCCGACAGGATAAACGAGATTGCCACGTGGAGTGAGCCAAAACATCCCCCACACAGGCCCAGATACGCGCACATAATACCTTTGGCCGAGGCAATCGCGCTTGCTTACAACGTGAACACTTTGACGAGCAAGACTGTGAAGGATAAGTGGGATGCCATGGTCAGGAAATTCGGCACAGAAATTAATGTTTTGGTTGACGCCAATATAAGTGAAGTCAAAATTATGGACGCTAAAGTCGGCTCGGTGATAGAGTCGTTCAGGGAAGGCAGGATGCAGTATGTCGCCGGCGGAGGAGGACAGTACGGTAGGCCGACGCTGACTGGCGAGAAAGACAACTACTGGGGCTACGGCCAAAAAACACTAACAGACTGGTGAGGTAGAGAGATACTTTATTTTAGAGTATTTTTGTGTTATACAACGACGAAGCAGTCACAAACGACCTGAAGAGCAAAATCCTCCAACAGAATGAGATTGACGTGGACGAAGTTCTAAACTGGAACAAAACAGAATTCAAAGAATACGCGGTATACCAAAACCCACACACAGGGTAATATCCGTGCATTCAGGCAGACAAGAAGCTCAAACTAACGTCAGACCAAAACGTCATTTTTAAAGGATGATGCGTATATACTATATGTT
>CAZKCF010000122.1:0-2715 GCA_964551365.1 uncultured archaeon | reverse complement strand
GGCAGCAGTACACTGAAAACGTGTACTCGCTTGTGAAGCGCAGCTACTGTTACAGAAACCTGAGTAGAGAAGACTTCGAGTCGGTCTTGGATTATCTTGCAGGAGAGTATGTGGAGCTTGAGCAAAGGAACGTTTACGCCAAAATATGGCTCAATGAAGACAGAAGCATGATGGGACGACGCAGCAAGACTGCACGCGTAATCTACTCCACGAACGTCGGTACCATACCTGAGGAATCCTACGTCACGGTGAAATTGGGCGACAACATGGTCGGCCGGATAGACGAAGGCTTTTTGGAGCGCATGAGCGCTGGAGACATATTCGTTCTCGGCGGGAGGATATACAAGCTGCTGTACTCTAGGGGCATGACGTGTCAGGTGAAGCCTGACGCGGGGCCGCCTACTGTGCCAAGCTGGTTTTCAGAGCAGTTGCCGTTAAGCTTCGGCTTGGCGATGGAGATACAAAAGTTCAGGCGGCTTATGGAAGAGCGGATGAAGAAACCCGAACCCGAAGTGAAGAAATTCATCAGAGAGTACTTGTGCGTGGACGAAAACGCGCTCAACGCCATATACAACTACTTCAACGAACAGTACCTTTATGCTGAAATACCTTCAGACAAAAAAATCATAGTCGAATACTACACCGGCTTTAAGAGAAAATACGTGATATTCCACACACTCTACGGCAGAAGAGTGAACGATGCGCTCTCACGGGCTCTGGCTTACGCGGTCTCCAGAAGAAGCCGCGGTAACATTTCAATAAGCCTCAGCGACAACGGATTCTACCTGCAGGTTGAGGGGAAAGCGCAGGTGTTGCAGGGTCTGGAGGACTTGACTGCCGAGAACCTTAAAGACTTTCTGATAAAGGCCGTAGACAAGACTGACGTTCTGGCAAGACGCTTCAGGCATTGTGCAACGCGTTCGCTGATGATTTTGAGAAGTTATAAGGGCAGGCAGAAGTCTGTTGGGAGGCAACAGGTTGGCAGCAGGATACTGCTTAGTTTCGTGAAGAAGGTTTCTGAGGATTTTTCCATACTGCGTGAGGCTAGGAGGGAGGTTATGGAGGATTTGATGGACGTAGAGAACGCTAGGCGTGTTTTGGGGAGCATACGAGATGGGAGCATCAAGGTCAAAGTCATAAACACTGACGTGCCAACGCCGTTCGCCTTTAATCTTGTGGTCCAAGGTTATATGGATGTTTTGAGGTCTGAGGAGAGGGGCGAGTTCATCCGAAGTATGCACAAGGCCATATTGATGAGAATTGAGGGGAAATGCAAATGACTTCGAAGAGGATACTGCCAGGTATTAAAGCAGTCGGGTTGACGCTTTTTCTTGAAGACAACAGCACTCTTGTTTTATCTGATATCCATTTGGGCTATGAAGAGGCGTTGAACAAGCAGGGGATACTGGTGCCGAGATTCCAGTTCAACGAGGTAATCGAGAACGTGCGGTGGGCTCTTGCTGAAACCAAACCAGAAACGGTTGTGATAAACGGCGACCTCAAGCACGAGTTCGGCAGGATTTCAGAACAAGAGTGGAAAGAAACCCTAAGATTCCTTGATTTCCTGAATGAGTATGATGTTGTCTTAGTAAAAGGAAACCACGACACGATATTAGGCCCAATAGCGACGAGAAATAACCTGAACATAGTTGAAGAACACGTTATGGGCGACGTGCTGTTGACTCACTGTAACAAAATCCCAAGAAACTTGGGCGGAGTCAACACGATAATCATAGGCCACGAGCATCCTGCATTAACGCTGAGGGACGAAGACCGCTCAGAGAAAGTAAAATGCTTTTTAGTTGGAAAATGGATGGAAAAAAACCTGGTTGTGACGCCTTCATTAAACTTCCTCTTTGAAGGAACCGACGTAACACAGGAAAAACTAATCTCACCGTTCCTGCAGCAGGACACCAGCAGTTTTAGAGTCTACGGCGTAGAAGACAAAAACGTCATGGACTTCGGCGAGCTAAAGCACTTTCAACACCATTAACGCAGCTTACCACAGAATCTTTTAAATAAATAAGCTAGTAGCGTAAATGTTAACAGGAGATTAAATGCAAAATGGACAAAAAAGTATCTTTCGTCAGGGGTGAGAAACGAGACCCAATACGGGAAATGAACTACGAAGACTACGCGAAAAAGCCGAGATACGGCCCAATAGAATTCAGCAAAACCACGGAAGACCAAAAGGCCATGAACAGGATAATCGAGAGCGCTAGAACATTCAAACCCTACAAGAAACAGTAAGAATCAGCCGGCGGTTTAATGTTTTAATAAACCGCCAGAACATTTTCTTTCTTGCTTAATTCTCACTTAAAGGAACATCGGAGTCTCCTTTGAATATTTATCGAACTCTACAGGAAACCTCTTTCTAAGCTCCGCTTCCTCAGACCTTGCAAGCCGATAATAGCTGAAAACCAACACAGGCCACATAACAAGCGTTAAAAACGTCGGCCAATGCAGTATCCAGCCGAACGTGACAAACAGTATGCCAGTATACTGCGGGTGCCTTGCAAATCGATATATGCCGCCAGTAACAAGACCCCCCTCGGAAGAGTAAACCTGATACCAACCCAAGACAATCAACACAAGGCCCACCACCGTCACAAAACCGCCAACAATCATCATAGTAGGCAAGTTGAAGCCAACGCCAAGAAAACTAAACGAGAGACTATAAGACGGCTCATAAACCACATGAACCGGCCCAAAATA
>CAZKCF010000121.1:0-2778 GCA_964551365.1 uncultured archaeon | reverse complement strand
GTTCTTGATATTTGACTAAATCGCCGTCATTTATTTTTTGTCCGAGAATTTTTACTTTGCCATAATCAATTTTTACAGAATTTGGGTCAAAAACTACTTTCCCATCACCCGATGTTATTGTTATTTTACTAAATCTTGAGGCTATGTCCCTGGTCAGCCTTATGTGCGGGTCCTGGTCGACCCCGACCGGCACGACGACAGGCCTTGGGCCGCCAAGCTCCGGCAGCTGAGGGTGAAGTATGTCGGCGACCTGAGTCAGCACCGACACGATTTTACCGGGCGACAGCTCGCCATATATCGCCTGCATCTCGTTGAACGTGACGCGCTTGGATGCCATGTCCCGCAGCTTGTAGTATTCCTTGCGGTAGTCGGACTGGAACCAGAATGTGACACCCTTCGGCTTCAAGCCCAACGCAACATAATTCTCCAAATACTCTTTCAACGCAATCTCCTTCGCCTGCTCGAACGGTATGTCGCGCATGAGCCAGGACTCTATGTCGGCCGCGCATATGAATATTTCGGCGTTTTTCTGCTGAAACCATATTATTTCGTCTGCAACCATCTTGTGGCCGAAGTGGAATTTTCCTGACGGCATGAGTCCGGTCATCATGGCGTAGTTTCTCTTCTTTGATATTGCTTCGTCTATTCTCCCGAAGTCGCGGTGGCCGAATATTACTCCACGGCGCAGGTAACGCAAATCAGAGTACTTGCTCCGGTATTTGCCCATATCATCCATGCCGAAGTCTTTCAGAAGCTTCTCGTAGTCTTCTATGTCGTTTGACGCCCACGGATCCAGCTTGACGTTCATTCTTCAATCCGACTTTTCTTTGTCTTATAACGAACCCACATTTTATCCCACTCGCCATCAACGTCGACGCGATACTGATTGGCCAGCTTCAACGTCAAGTATAGTATGTCAGTTATCTCCTGACCAAACCCCTCCCTATTCATCTCCTCCTTCTTGTAGCCTTCATCGCGCATGACTTCCCGCGCTATCTCGCCGAGTTCTTCCTGCATGTGCAAGACTATGTGGCTTGACTTGTCGTTCCAGCCCATCTTGTTGTCGTAGGCTTTAACTTGCTTTTGGAGTTCCTTAAATGCCGGCATCTAATATTAATGGGATGGTTAAAATAAAACCCCCTCCGCTGGAGTGCGCAATTGGAATCGAATGCTATAGGAGCGAACGCGACGGCGTTGGAGGGCAGATTAAGACGCTTCCTGAAGACTTTGTCGTGGAAGAGGTGAGTCCGCAGGGTATTGTGCTCGAAGTCAACAAACCAGTGATTGAAAACAATGCTCCGGGCGGCAGCTACACGCACTTCACGCTGCAGAAAAAAAACTGGGAGACGATGAGGGCGCTAAAAGAGCTTTCCGAGCGCCTTAGAGTGAGCAGAGAACGCTTCGGTTACGCGGGGACGAAAGACAAGCGTGCTTTGACTACGCAGCGTGTTTCAGTCAGGGATGTTCCGATAGAGTCGCTTGTTAAAGTGCGCGTCAGAGACATCGTGCTTAAGGACTTCTGTTACAGCAACGACGAGATTGTGTTGGGGCAGCTTGCAGGCAACAGGTTTACTCTCACAATCCGCGGCATCGACCTAAAGCCAGAGGAGGCGAAAGATTCTGTAGAACAGGTCGCTGAGGAGCTTGAAGGCCTCTTCCCGAATTACTACGGCCTCCAGCGTTTTGGAGTAGTCAGACCCATAACACACCTTGTCGGAAAGGCGATACTGAAAGGCGACTTCAAGAAAGCAGTTTTCACATACATTGCTGAAGTATTCGACGGTGAAGAAGAGGAATCCAAACGTGCGCGAAAACTGCTGCATGACACTGGCGACGTAAAGGAAGCTTTAAGGGTCTTCCCAAAACACTTGGGCTACGAGACCGCCATGTTAAATTATCTTGCAGTCAACCCAGAAGACTACGTGGGCGCGATTAGGACGCTCCCGAGGAGCCTGCAGTGGATGTTTGTTCACGCCTATCAAGCATACGTCTTCAACAGGGCGCTCAGCAGGTACACGCGCGATGGACGTAAAGTGTATGCGCTACCTCTGGCAGGCTGCAAGTCCGTGCTGGATGATGTTACGAAGGAGACGCTAATGGAAGACGGAATCACGCAGGAAGACTTCACCATCCGGAAGATGCCGGAACTGAGTTCCGACGGCGAACTACGGGACTGCCTCAAGTGCTTCAGCGACTTCAAAGTCTTGGACGCCAGCGCGGATGAGGTAATAGACGGGAAAACGAAGATGACGTTGCGTTTTTCGCTTGACAAAGGCTCGTATGCCACGATTTTGGTGCGCGAGTTCATGAAAAACCAGTATTGGAGGCAAGACTTTTATAAGGATAATACGTAAGATATAATCCGGTGGTTGAAGATGGGCAAAGAAGTTGAACTGCGGGTCGCTGAAGCACTGCACAGCGACGTTGGGCGGGGTATCGTAAGAATTAGTTCTGAATCAGCCAAAAAACTGGGTGTCATAACAGGCGACGTCGTTGAAGTCAGAGGAAAAAAGAGGACGGTCGCAAAAGTGTGGCAGGCGCACCCTCGCGACGAGGGCTTGAATATTATACGGATGGACGGTATCTTAAGGCAGAATAGTGAGAGTTCTCTTGGGGAGAGGGTCGTCTTAAGGAAGGCTGAAATGCAGAACGCAGATAGGATAGTGATAGCCCCCACGAGACACGAGATATCCTTTGGCGGAGACTTCGCAAGCTACATGAAGCAGAAGGTTTTGATGGGCAGACCGCTTGTTCAGGGAGACACGTTTATAATAACGG
>CAZKCF010000120.1:0-2857 GCA_964551365.1 uncultured archaeon | reverse complement strand
CCGCAGAAGCCTCTTTCTCCCTCAACGCGGTTTACCCCACAACGGCGCTCGCATAGTCGGCAGCGCTTTAGAGTTTCTCGGGTGATAGTACTCTTTTCCTCGATGTTTTTGCAGTTCAGGTATCTTACTTTCTTTTTTCCCTCAAGAATTTTGAAGTACTCTGGGAGAGCTCTTTTGGCTGCCGGATTTTCGTTTGCGGAGACCATGGCATCAAAGAGTTGATTAGTATTTTACTGAGAAGGAGGTGAATTCTCCAGTAGGCTCCTCAAACGTTGCTTCAACGTCATCAACCCGGGCTCCTGACGGGCCTGTGTGACACCACTGAATCATGTCTTTAATGGCGTCTTCATCACCCTCGAAGACCGCTTCGACTCTGCTGTCCTCAATGTTTCTGACCCAGCCCGTCAACGCAAGCGATGTTGCTTTCACGCTGGCGTGAGCCCTAAAGTAAACTCCCTGCACCCTGCCTGAAATAAAAACATGAGCCCTAGCCATCTACTTCCAGCCGATTCAACGCATCAACAATCCGCTTACCCAAGTTGACTGCAGTCTCCACGCCAACATCATCCTCTAGCACATCGCCTGGCTTACGGCCAACACCAATCCCGCCGAAATGAGCAGTGCCCTTGTCGCCGACAACACTCATCTCATGAATCAGCATCCAAGAGTGAATAGCCTGAACAACATACTCCTGACCGCCGTTCCTGCTCCCGCCGACAGCCAACGCGCCACCGATTTTGCCGGAAAGCTTCATGTTGTTTCTCCTAAGCGGCAGCGTCCTGTCGAACAGTGCCTTAAGTTTTCCGCTGACGGAGCCGAAGTACGTTGGGCTTCCGACTACTATCGCGTCAGCTTCAACCAGCTTGTCCAGTATCCCGTTAACTCCGTCGTCGGTGATAACACAGCGGTCGTGCCTCCGGCAGTGGTCGCAGTCAACGCAATACTTGACGCCTATGTTGTGCAATGAAACAAACGCCGTCTCAAAACCGGCTTTAGCGCAAACTTCAAGCGCCTTCTCAACGAGGATTTTAGTGTTGCCTTCCCGGTGGGAGCCGTTTATTCCAACAACCTTCATTTCTTTCACATCACGTACTTTGCGAACAAGACTTTAGCGCGCCTCAAGAGTTTGTTCACTGTTTCTGTTCTGGACCTGATGTCTTTTATCAGAGGGCTGAATATCCTGCGTTCTTCCTCCTCCAAGAGACCTTCCTGCTCCTTCTTGTGTTTCACGGTCATGTGGTCTTGGCCGCCTCCAGTGGGTTGGGCGGGCGCCATGCTGAACACGTCCTGGAAGACTGATGAGAACACGCTCTTCTGTTTTTTGCCGTCCTCGTCCTCTTCTTCTTCAATAAGCTTCTTTTTGACAGAACCATACCATGGTTCGAGAGTGGACTTGACGCCTTCGTCGCCTTGAGTCGCCTTGACGAAGTCAGCGAAGGTTATCAGACGCTCCTTCCCAGTCTTCAGCGCCTCCTTCCATGGTATTGCGGCAGCGGAATCGCATAGTTCAGCGATGTCTGCGCTAGAGTATCCTTCAGTCATGCGGGCTATTCTGCTGATGCGGAGGTTCGGGCTTATCGGGCGTTTCTTCAGATTGAGTTTTGTTATACCTGCGCGCGTGCGGTAGTCTGGCTCCGGGAAGTAGATCATTTTGCTGAAACGACCCGCCCGTCTTAAGGCGGCGTCAACGTCCCACGGCGCGTTTGTGGCGCCTATAATGAGTATGCCTTCGTTAGAGTATTCTGCGCCGTCCAGTTCCATGAGGAATTGGTTTATGCTTCTTTTTTCGAAGCTTTGGTCCATGCCTTCACGTTTTCCTGCGATACCGTCCAGTTCATCGAAGAAGAGTATGCATGGCGAGTTTTTTCTCGCCGTCTCGAATGCGTTGTGCAGGTTTTTCTCTGTGTTGCCGGCGTACATGTCGACTATGTCGCTCATTTTCACTGAGATGAACGATGACTCGCATTCGCCTGCCGCAGCCTTCGCTATGAACGTTTTACCAGTTCCTGGCGGCCCGTAGAATATTATGCCCCCGCCGGGTTCTTTCCCGTACTTTTTGGCGAGAGATGGATTGAGCATCGGGTAAACGATAAAATCCTTAATCTTCTCCTTAGTCTTCTCAAGTCCGGCCACATCCTTGAAGCCCATGTTAGGTTTCTTCAGGACTTTAAACTCGGTTAAGCCAGAGCCTTCTCCTCCTGCGCCAGGCGTCTGAGCTGTTGGTCCGCCTCCGCCGGCAGGGGGGATTGGCGTTCCGGACGCAACGCTTGCTTTCTTGCTTTGCGCTACCTCCCGTTGGGTTTCGGCTTTGCTGTAGCCGGGGTCAAGTTGTAGCGCCCTGTTGTAGTCTTCTATTGCCTTGTCGAATTCTTGTTTGTATTCGCGTATGAGGCCTCGTGTGTAGTATGCTTCCGCCAGGTTGGGGTTGAGTTCTATTACTTTGTTCAGGTCTTCAATAGCCCTGTCGTACATCTGCTTTCGAGTGTACGCCAGCCCCCGGTTGAAGTAAGTTTCAAGCAGGTCGGGTTTCAGTTCTATGGCTTTGTTGTAGTGTTCTATTGCTTTGTCGAATTCCCCTATCTTATAGTAGTCGTTGGCTAGGTTGTGGTACTCGTGCTCTAAGTTTATGCCGAACTCTTCTACCATGGCGGTTATATAATGTGAATCAAAATAAAAGACTCTGGTCGTCAGTTGTTCGAGGTGACTCTGCGTTTAGCCCTATCATAGCGGGGATTTATCTCAAGCGACTTATTGTAGTCCTGTATTGCCGTCTTCAAGTCGCCGAAGGACTCATGCACTAAACCTCGTGTGTAGTATGCTTCCGCCAGGTTGGGGTTGAGTTCTATTACTTTGTTCA
>CAZKCF010000119.1:0-2884 GCA_964551365.1 uncultured archaeon | reverse complement strand
CAAAATTACTATCGATTCCGTCGCAATAACTTTAATATTAAACAACTGATGTTTAAAAGTGCCGGCAATCACGTTCCCTCTTCCCAGCTGGCAAGGTACTTTTTCTGCCGGTTCGTAAGCGAGTCTATCCGGAAGCCCATCGTCTTCAGCTTCATCAACGCGACATACTCATCAATCTCGGGCGGAATCTTATAGACTCCAGCAGAAAGCTCATGCTCGCTCACGTATTTGACGGCAAGAGCCTGGTTTGCGAAACTCATGTCCATGACTTCGCTAGGATGCCCCTCAGCGGCAGCCAGATTAACAAGACGACCCTCACCTAGCAAGTAAATGTGCCTGCCATCTTTAAACTCGTATTTCACAACATTATCCCGCACAACCTTCCTGCGCTTAGACAACCCCTCAAGCTCGGGAATATTGATTTCAACATTAAAGTGGCCTGAATTAGCCAAAACCGCGCCGTCTTTCATCTTCATTATGTGTTGGCCGCGTATTATGTCCACGTTGCCTGTGGCAGTAACGAATATGTCGCCTACCCTGCAGGCTTCGTCCAATGGCATGACCCTGAAGCCGTCCATGACGGCCCTCAAAGCCAAGGTCGGGTTCACTTCAGTCACAATAACGTTAGCTCCAAGACCACGAGCGTTCTTGGCTATTCCGCTGCCGCACCAACCGTAGCCTGAGACGACAACAGTCTTGCCCGCGAAGAGTATGTTCGTCGCCCTGAGTATGCCATCTATCGTCGACTGACCTGTCCCATAGTGGTTGTCGAACATGTGCTTTGTGTCAGCATCGTTCGTAGCCATCACAGGATACTTCAAAGCATTCTCAGCTTCCATAGCCCTAAGCCGTATTATCCCAGTCGTCGTTTCCTCGCAACCACCCCTCACGACATCAAGAAGCTCAGTCCGGTGCTTGTGTATCATGAAAATCAAGTCAGCGCCGTCATCTATGGTAACATCAGGCTGGTGGTCTAACACGCGGTTTATGTTGTCGTAGTATTCCTTGGTTGTTTCCCCGCGCCACGCGTACACGTCGACGTTGCGTTCCTTCGCTAATGCTGCTGCAACATCATCTTGGGTTGAGAGGGGGTTGCAGCCTGTTATCGCCACTTTCGCGCCTGCGTCCGTGAGGGTTTTGACTAGGACTGCTGTTTCTTTTGTAACGTGTAGGGCGAAGCCTACTCTCACTCCTTTCAGGGGTTTTTCTTTGGAGTATTTTTTTCTGATTTCGGCTAGTACGGGCATGTGGTCTTCAGCCCACTCTACCTTTAGTTTGCCTTGTTTGGCCAGTTGAGGGTTTTTTATCTTGCTCATTTTAGTGGCTTAATTATTGCTATTTCAGTATTAAAACAACTTTCTGATTTTGGTTGGGGGGGATTTTACGTTAGAAAGCGCATAGGTAATGATGCCCAACTACGTCCGCGAGGAGGGAGGTAGACTCCCAGATTTGATGCCTCATCTTTCAGTCGAACGCGACGCGCGTTGGGTGGAGTTCCAGCTTAAAGACGCGTTAAGTAGGGGGGCTAAGAAAGCATTGTCGGCTGTGAATCCTAGAGAGCTGAGAAAGCACCTGCAGCAGCTGAGGGAGCTTTCTGCTAAAGGTATTTCGCTTAAGGACGTTATGGGTAGCGATCACACGATAATCTTGGGTTCCAGATACGTTAGTGAGATAGCGGATGTTCCGGCCGAAGGAACAGCAGGAGGCGTTCGAAAAGAGGGGCTACAAAGTCAGGTTCTAGCATGGACTCTAGAAAACAGCGGGCGTCTAAGATGAAGGTGACTTTCAGGCAGGTGTCGCACGAGGACTTGAAGCGTTTGAACGATATTGTGAACGACTCTGACGTGTCGCGTTACCTACAGCTTGTTCCTCCAGTTTCCATGAAGTTAACCCGCGATTTGTTCGAACGCTGCAGGAAAGAGAAAACACGGTGGTATTGCATAAAAGTTGACGGCAAAATAGCAGGCTCCACAATGGTCCGCAAAAACAACGTTAAGTCAAAACGCGGGCACACAGCAGACTTCGGCATAAACATCGCAAAAGAATTCTGGGGTAAAGGCGTTGGAGACAAAACAATGGAGTTTGTCATAAAGAAGTCAAAAAAGGCCGGAGTAAAGAGGCTGGAACTGGAAGTCGTCGCCGAAAACACGCGGGCGCGCAGGCTGTACGAGAAACACGGGTTTATGGTGGAGGGCGTGAAAAAGAAGTCCTTCAGGATTGGCGGCAGATACCATGACACGATTATGATGGCAAAGCTGCTTGATTGACGGCGGGGAAAAAATGGCTGAAGTTTACGTTGGCAGGAAATTCAAGACAAAATTCATAAAGGGCGTGAGAGAGGATGCGGGAAAAATCGACGGCATAATCTCTGTTGGAAGAGAACTCAACACCTTGGGTTTGACTCCTGAGAACGCAGGCAACATAAGCGTCAGAACAGCAAATGGAATGTTGATTACTGTGGGTGGGAAAAACAAGGGCGAACTGAAGGAGGAGGATGTTGTTGAAGTCACGTTTTTCGACGGCAAAACAGCGGAAGTTATCGGGGAAAAAGAGCCGTCAAGCGAAACCCCACTGCACTGGCAGGTTTACCAGAAATTCGGTGGAATAAATGCGATAATACACGCGCACGACCAGGAAGTGCTTAAGAACGCTGTCAAACTGAGGATACCTTCCACAAAACATGCTGTGGGATACGGCACACAATATCAGGCGAAGCAGGTCGTTGAGGCGCTAAAATACGGCAATTACGTCGTGATAAAGAATCATGGAATAGTCTCGACCGGAAAAGACCTTGATGAAGCGCTGGAGTCGACGCTGTTTTTCCACAAGAAGTCTATGCTGTAGAGGACTCAGGGCGTATTGTTGGATCAGAGTTATCGACTAC
>CAZKCF010000118.1:0-2890 GCA_964551365.1 uncultured archaeon | reverse complement strand
GCTGTTGTAGTCTCCCTCGTTCAGCACCGCTATGTATCTGTTGTAGCCGCCGAAGAGTTCGTCGCCTCCCTGTCCGCAAAGCATGACATTAAAACCGTCTTCTCTAGCTTTTTTTGACGCAAAGTAGAACGGTACTTCAACGCTCGCCTTAAGCGGGCTGGGTCCGACAACCGAGACTATTTTCGGGAGCGCTTGTTCTATTTCAGCTTCGGAAACTTCGATGAACTGTATGTCAAAACCAACGTTGCCTGAAATTTTTCTCGCGTAATCCAGGTCATGCGAGCCTTCCACGCCAACACAGTAGGCCTTCACTTTCGTGTGCCCGCTTGCGAGGATGGCGACGACTGTGGAGTCTATGCCGCTGGAAAAGACTACGCCCAGAGGATTGTTGCAGAACTCTTTCACCGACTCGTCCAGAAGACGCGTTATCTCGCTCACTTCCAATTCCATGCTAAGTAAATTGATTTAGGACTTATATACACTGAAAACACATTTCTTTACGTGAGCATGAGATTCACTTTCCTCGGAGGCGCAAAAGAAGTGGGGAAGTCTGCAATACACTTGCAGGCGGACGGGTTCTCTGTGATGTTGGACTGTGGGGTAAAGCTGACTGACCCGCCAACTTACCCTAATCTGCCGGAAAAAGTAGATGCAATGCTTCTGTCGCACGCCCACCTCGACCACTCTGGGATGATACCTGCATTGTACAAAAAACATCGTCTTCCAGTCTACGGAACAGACTTGACGCTGGAACTCTCGCACCTCCTGCAGCACGACTCGCTTAAAGTGAACTCACTGCGAGGCTACCTGTCGCCTTACTCCGACAAGGATGTTGATCGCGCGCAGTCCAGCGAGGTTCCTTTGAAGTACAACACTCGGAGGCGTATTGGCGGCAACGTTGTGGTGGAGTTTTTTGACGCAGGCCACATTCCCGGCAGCGGCGGGATACTGTTGGAAATTGACGGAAAGCGTGTTTTTTACACCGGCGACATAAAGTTGACTGACACGAGGCTTCTTAAGGCAGGCATTGTTTCCAACGCAGATATCCTGGTGACTGAGGCCACTTATGGCAACCGCAACCACCCTGACCGGGCTAAGACCGAAAAAGAGTTTTTAGGCGCCATAGAGTCCACGTTGGACGGCGGCGGGGTCGCGTTGGTTCCTGCTTTCGCTGTCGGGCGTTCTCAGGAGGTTCTTTTGGCTTTGGAGGACGTTACTCCAGTTTATCTTGACGGCATGTGCAAGACGGTCTCCCGCATCCTGTTTGATTATCCAGAATACCTGAAGGAGCCCAAGCGTTTGGGCAAGGTGGTTAACAACGCAGTTTGGATTCGGCATGAGGGCGAGCGCAGGGACATAGTCAACGAGCCGTGCGTGATAGTGACCACGTCGGGGATGCTTGATGGCGGGCCGGTTCTGGATTACCTGCGTCTTTTGAGGAAGAACCCGAAGAACAGCGTACTGTTGACAGGCTACCAAGCCGAAGGCTCTAACGGCAGAAGCCTCATGGAAAAGGGTTTTGTCGTTGACGAATTCTCTAATCGCTCCATGAAAGTGAGCTGTGGCGTGAAGCAATTTGATTTTTCAGCTCACGCCGACCAGTCGAGTTTGATTGAGATGGCGCATAAGGTTGGTCCTGAGTCGGTTGTTACGGTTCATGGTGACCCTGATTCCTGCGAGATTTTGGGTGGCCTGCTTGGGGGGGAGTATAGCGTTTATGCTCCCTCTATCGGGGAAACAATAGCGTTTGATTGATTTTTATAACCTGTATTCTAAGTATAATTAATGGCGTCGGCCAGAGGAACCGTTAAGAAACGCAAAAAGCATGAAGTTGATGTTCGGTCGGTGGGGCTGCTCATTATCGTGTTCATCATGCTTTTGAATGCTGTTTTGACGGCGGTGGGTTTGGGTGTTGGCGTGTATTTGAACTACGATAGGGTTACTGGAGACGCCGTCAAAACGGATGCAACAGGACAGACGTATGCCACTTCCACCACGTTGGCGGCTACTACGACGGTTCCCGCTGAGACGACGTCTACGACGACGTTAACTGAGGTTTATACTACGACGATAGCGTCTTTTGTCCCTCCAGCGTCGTATCTGAATGAGTCTCTACAGCTTAGTTTGTATCCTGACGGAAACAGGGTTGAAATCTGGGAAGACACGATAGGATTCTATTTGATTGTGGCAAACGTTGGGGAAACACCTCAGGTTGTGGAGCTTTCAGCCGAAACACTGGGGAATACAAAACTTGAGTTGGATTCGCCGTCATTTAATCTGGCACCCGGCGGCGAACAGAAGGTTTTCGTCTACATCCTGCCGCCCAGCATAAGGGAAAACGACGAGATAACTGTAACCGCAACTTCGCCTGAAACCAACGAGTCGTTGAACATGACCGTGAGTGTGTTAAAGCACTTCCAGAACAACTTCCAGAAGGTTCGGTCGGGCCTGGACGGCTGCGGCAAATGGGCGTTGAACTAAAAGCGGCTTTATGCCATAATACAAGGTAAAACGCTTTTGTAGGCGCACATGAGGGGGGTATGAAAACGTTTGTTGCTGCGATTGACTGTGGTACTACTGCGGTAAAGACTGCTTTGTTTGACTTAGACGGTAGAATGAGGGGTTTTGTCAAGCGACAATGCCCGTGCGTCGTTCATCCTGACGGGCGCATAGAGCAGGACCCTCGTTTGATTCTGAGGGAGGCTTTTTATGGCCTAAGCAGGTCTGTTGAACGTTCTCGAGTCAACAAATCGGAGATTGCCTCGGTGTCGGTCACAAACCAGAGGGCTACTGTGGTGTGCGTTGACCGGAAAGGCCAGCCGACGGGTAAAGCAATATCCTGGCAGGACATGCGAGGCGCCCGCGAGGTGGATGCGTTTCGGCGTAAAAT
>CAZKCF010000117.1:0-2914 GCA_964551365.1 uncultured archaeon | reverse complement strand
GACCGCAAGCTGCAGTGTGTTTTGTGCAAGAGGTTGATGTATCGTGTGGCCGAGAAGGTGGCTGAACGTGAGGGTGCGCGGGCGTTGCTTTCTGGGGAGTCTCTTGGTCAGGTTGCGTCTCAGACTCTTGATAATCTTTTTGTGTTAGACCAGTCTGTGAGGCTTCCTGTTCTTCGGCCGCTTATTGGTTTTGACAAGGAGGAGACGATTGTTGTTGCCCGCAGGATAGGCACTTACGGGATTTCAACGCAGAAGGGCGTGTGTTGTGGTCTTGTGCCCAAGAAGCCTTCGACGAAAGCCCGGCTTGACGCGGTGGTTGAGGCTGAGTGTGAACTAAACGCTGATGTGTTGGTTTCACAATGTGTTGAGCGTCTGGTTTGGGTTTAGTTTATCCGCTTTTGTTTAACTCGCCTATCAGGCGTATTTCCTGGTGGTCGTGGCTCTTGTTTTCGACTTTTTCTTGTCGTATTTTCCTCTCGTACACGAATGTCCCTATTGTAGCGGTTATGCTGGTGAGGATTATTATCAAAAAAACTATTTCCGGGAAAGACTCTATGTTTATCCCCCTCTCTAGGGGTATTGACGCCAGCACAGCTGCTGCAAGTCCTCGCGGCAGCATTGTGGTCAACACTATCCTATAGTTTCGCATGCTCTTGTTTTTCAGTGTTAGTATGCCCACTGAGATGATTCTGGCGGCGAGTATCGCAGCCAAAACAGCGAGTGAGATGCTTATCGTGCTGTAGTTTAAAGCGTTTTTATTGAATATCAGCCCCAAGTAGACGAAGAAGAACGTTCTAATAAAAAACGCTGTCTCCTTCTGGAACGACTTTATGGTCGCGTCCACTCCAAGTATGCCTTCGAGTTTCAGCGTCTTCCAAAAATATCTTGCATTGCCTAGAACCAACCCGAAGACGAACACAGCGATTGCTCCGTTGCCTTTCACGAACTCCACCAGCGAATACATTATGAATATGACAGCGACCGTCAGCAAGTAGCCGAATGATTTCCCACGGAACTTTTTTAATATCCCCATCCAAAGAACGCTGATTAACACTGCAGACACGACCGATATTGAGAACGCGCCGAAGAGGTCTCCTAGGCTGTTTCTGACGTTAATCTCGTTGAGCATCATGATTTCTATCACCGCCAGCGAGACCACGATACACAGGGCGTCAGTTATTGCGGACTCGAGGCTGAGGATGATTTTCACCCGCTCGTCTACTAAAATCCGTGATATGGTTGTGATGACTATGGCCGAACTGGTGCCGCCTATAACCGCGCCAAGTAGTAGTCCCTCCAGGAAATTCCAGCCGAATATGAAGTGCATTATGTTCATGACAAAAAGGCAGCTCATCAGGAATGCGGTGAGCGTGAACATGCTGGCTTCACCCAACTCCCTGACAACCTTAAGGAGGTCGAAGTTCAGTCCCCCGTCAAACAAAATCATCATCAGCGCTAGAGCGCCGACGTATGGCGCCATTTTTTCGAATATGGCGATTTGGTTTTCTTCTAGGATGTAGCCCAGTGTTAGTCCGACCAGCATTAGTATGAGCATGTCGGGTATTCTGGTTCTCTCGAAGAATATCATGCTGAAGAATCCTATGAAGATTATTACGCCAATGGACAGGAAGACTGTTTCAATCATGTTTTTGGGTTACGATAAAGTATTTCTACTGTGCGAATAAAAACCCGGCTGTGTGGACTGCTGCGGCTTAGGCTGCTTTTGTGTTTTACTCGCAGATGAATACTGCTGCTGTGACGACTGTGGTCCACAGGCCGTTTTTGTCTCCTTCGGCGGACTGCACTATGTTTCGTGTCTTGAATATTTTACCGCTTGCCTTGTAGATTTGTTTTCTCTCGTCCCATGCGGTGTTTGAGTCGAAGTCTATCCCCAGTGTTGTGGCGAGCATTGTTGCCGCGAGGTCTTCGGCGTAGTCTCCTGCTTTTTCAGCTTTTTCGCCGAAGGAGTGGTGTTCTGAAAGGTAGCCGTATCCTGTGTTGCCTTTAGGCAAGGCTAATCCTATTGCTGATGAGATGAGCCTGTTCGGCTCGTTCGTCTCTCCTCTGGATATGACGACGAAGGTTATTTCCCCTGCTTTGAGGAGTTCTAAGCCCTTGTTGGTTGAAATCAGTTCGCAGTTGGTCGGAAAAATGCTTGAAACGCTAACTAGGTTGCATTTCTCTATGCCTGCCTTCCTTAAGGCAAGTTCGAACGACGCCAGCTTGTCCTTGTGCACTCCAACTCCTTTCGTGAAAAAACATTTTTTTGGTATCATCTCCTCACCCTAACATACTATTGTACTTATTCGGCTTCCTGTTCCTCCAGAATCCCGCGTGGTAGGCGTAGCTCACAATGAGCGGGAACGCTATTGTTGCTTCGCAGAAGACCATCTGCTCGAAACCGCTGTCGACTTTGCCCCAAGAGTGGGCTTCCTTCAGCGTTGAGCCGGACAATCCTCCATCCCTCTCGTCCGCGACCGTGATTTGCACCGCATACTTGTGCATGTTAACTTCTTCGCCAAGTATCTCCGCGGCAACAGGCGTGTCTTGAGCAAAATTCTTCGGGACTCCCCCACCCAACATGAAAAGCCCAGTATCTTTCGCGGCAATCTTTATCCTAGTCAACTCCAAAAAGTCTTTCGCGCTGTCTATCGTCACCTTAGGTTTGCTGCCGCGCCGGGTTTGGTGGTAGACGAGGCCGAAGCCTGCGCTGCAGTCTGAGAATGCTGGCACGAAGACTGGCACTTCGTGTTTGTATGCTTCTAGTACGACTGAGTCTGCTTTGGGTTTGTTTTTACTTAGGTAGGCTCCCATTCCCCGTATGAACTCGCGCGAGGAGTATGGTTTTGGTTCTAGTTTGTCTGCTATTTTTGCGACCGTCATGTCGCATACTCTGAGTTCGTCTTCGTCGATG
>CAZKCF010000116.1:0-3004 GCA_964551365.1 uncultured archaeon | reverse complement strand
TAGTAATACTCACCACAATAATAGGAAAAAGCGTCATACCAATAGTCTTAGACATGATTCTGAAGTGACTCCAGCAAATCAAGGTATGTCGCGGTAGTGCACTCAGTATCCAGTATGCCAAGCTTTCTGAACAAGCCACGTATCCTAGGCTCGTCCTCAAGACTCTTGGATTCTATTTCAACAAAAGAACCCAACCTCTCAACATCGTCCAAACACACCTCAAGACCATCCAGCCTGTAGAAACGCCTTGACTTGCAGACAACCGTAGACTCCCTAAAACCAAGCTTAAACAGGACATCAACCAAACCCTTAGTTATCGGCACCTCAATTTCCTCACGAGCCTTAACACCCGACCGAAGCTTAGGACCCTTATACGTCAAAAAATACTCGTCACCAACGCGCCTGACCCTGAGAGCTTCATCGGTCTTGCGGAAGTCTCTGTCGACTCCGTTAAGGTAAGTGTCCTCCTGAAACTCGTGTCTGAGGAAGATTGCGCCCAACTCAAGAAGCTTTTTTTCCGAAACAGTCTTCCGTGCCTTAAGCTCAACCTCGAACATTATTTAACCCTCAGGCTGACCAGCACGTGATCCTTGTCATAGGGCCTCAAGTCGATAACCTGCAGCACATCAAAACGCCCTTTAAGCTTCTCCACCTCAGCCTTGAAGATTTTCATAGGATCCCCGACCGCGTCAATACTCCTAGCTTTAATGCAAATCATAGCCGCCCGCGGATTAAACAACTCCACGTTCTTAATCAAAATCTCGGCCTGATTGGGCTGAGCGACATCCTGGTAAACAAAATCCGCCGCGCCAATCTTAGAATAATACTCTCGAGGAGACCGAACATCACCCAACACAGGAACCATGTTACTCCTCTTCTGACACACGATCATGAGCTCGCGCATCATCCTCTTGCTGAACTCCACGCAATAGACCATCCCATGGGTTAGATCAGATATGTGGCTTGCGGTAGTCCCTGAAGACGCGCCCAAATAAAGCACGTTAGAGTCGTCTCTTAACGGAAAATCCTTAAGCCCGTTGAGTATGGCTGCAGCAAGCTTGCTTCGGAAAGGATCCCAGATGCGATACTCGCCGCCGCGCATCCTAACGAGCTTTTCGCCGTAAACCCTAGAACCCTCAACAGAATTCTTGGTCGCGATTCTACCATGAACCTTGAATACTCCAGGGAAAAAACGTTCCACAATAGGTATTAACTTAACGGATTAATATTAGGATTAATTTTGACTGCCCTTTATTATGCTTTCCACGCGCTCCAGCGTGTCAGCATCCTCAACGCCCTTGTCTTCCCTCACGCGAACAAGGCGCGGGAAGCGTAGCGCGTAGCCTGAATTGTATGTGGGGCTTTTTTGTATTTCCTCGTAGGCCACTTCCATTACTAAGGTTGGCTTGAGTTTCACTTCTTTGCCAGACTGCTCTATCATGTGGGGTTTCATCACTTCAGTCAACTCCGCAAGCTGCTGGTCGCTTAAGCCAGTAGCCATCCGCCCTATCTCCAGCAGATGTCCTGTGTCGGGTTCGCGGACTGCCAGCAGGTAGGAACCAAGCCAGCTGGCGCGGCGTCCCTCACCCCATGTGGCGCCTACTGCCACAAGGTCCAGCGTCTCCAGTATCGGTTTTATCTTGTACATGTAACCTACCCTTGAACCAGGTTTGTATGGCGCCTGCAGGTTCTTGACCATGACGCCTTCATGGCCCATTGCGAGGGCTTTTTCGTAAAACTTTTGTGCTTCAGACGGGTTGCTTGTGATAAGCTGTTCGGCAAGCTTGAATGTGCCGGTTTCGTGGATTATTTCCTTGAGGATTTTTCTCCGGGCGTTGAATTCTTCTTGGATTGTGCTCTTGTTATTTAGAGCTATTATGTCAAAGAGGTTTATTTCGACGGGTATTTTTTCCACCATCTCTTTTATGTCGTATTTTCTTTTGATTCTTTTGGAGAGGTCTTGGAAGGGTCGTGGAGTTCGGTCGCTCAGGCTTTTTATTGCCACGATTTCGCCTTCAACTATCGCTGACTCCGCTAGTATGTTTTTCGCAGACATGTCGACTATTTCAGGGAACTGCTTTGTCACATTCTCCTGCCGGCGGGTGTATAAGTCGATTTTGTTTTTTTGTTTGTGAACCTGTATGCGCGCGCCGTCGTATTTTATTTCGAATGCCGCTGAACCGTATTCTTTGAGGACTTCAAGTATTGAGGGGGCTTTTTGGGCTAACATAACTTTCAGGGGTCTGCCGACGGTTAGCGGTATTTTGGAGAGTGCTTCGCTTCCACCGAGTTTGGCTGTTTTGGCTGCTTCGCCCAAGTCGGATGTCAGATTGTATGCCCACTCGACTTCTTCAGGGGTTACGTTGAATGATTTTGCGATGGCGTCTCGGATTATTCCGTCTCCAACACCAAGCCGTAGCTCGCCGAGTATGAACCTGACGACGTATCTTTCGTCTTCGGGTTCTGCAGCAGACAACACTTCTGTTATGTAGCCTATCTTCTTTTCCTGAGAGCCTTTTCCGGAAAGCGCTGAGATTCTTTCAAGGTTTTCGTAAAGTTTTTCGACGGTAAGCGTCTGCTGGAAGAGGGTTTTTTGTGTTTTGTTTACCATGATTTCTTCTGCAACAAGCCCGGTGTCTCCTTTCTCCCGCACGAGGTCGTCGATTTTGAGTTCCAGCATTCCTGAGATGCTTGAAAGCGCCTTAATCATTGTTTTTTCCGCTATCCCGGTTTCTTTGTCACTCCATGGTGGGAAAACATTTCCTTTAAGGAAGAGGCATACAGTTGGCAGAAGTTTTTCCGGGACGTGTGATATGAATTCTGAGATGATGTCGGTCATCTCAAGTCGGCTGGATGTTTTTTCGAGTTTTTGGCAGATTTTTGTCAGTTCCTTGAATTCCATTGTTAATTTTTTAGTGTCGGCTTGTTAAATAATTCCATGCGTGTTGTTGTTGAAACCCCGAAATGGAGTTTTGTTAAGTACAAGCTTAGGGAGGCCGTTTTC
>CAZKCF010000115.1:0-3046 GCA_964551365.1 uncultured archaeon | reverse complement strand
GTGGTCGTGAAGGCTGAGGAATACAACAATAGCCAGAGGATTGTTGAAGGCAGACAACTTATCGGCGAATTCAGAGAACGGTTTGGCGTCAAGTAAATTGTTAAGTGGTTTTGTTAAAGTATCCTCCGTCAATAAGTTTTTGGACGAACCAACGAGTGCCCTGCCCAGCGTAACTGCTTTGTCTTAAGTTTCATCTGTTTTGTTTACCCTTACGCAGGATTCGAAAATAGGTTGATATTTTATCTGTGGTGTGCGATTTAATTACAACACCAATTGGTTGTTGAATCAAGCGGGTGGTCTATTGTGGAGGAGCTTCATTACAGGATTTTTAACGCGATTGTGGGCTTGGTTTTCATATTACTTACCGGGTTGTTCGTTTACTTAATCTACTTAGGCTATCTTACTGAGGTGGTTGCCGCGATGATTGTGTCATGGTTTTTTTTCCTTATAGTAAACGAGGTTCCTGAAGACCAGAAGCTATTGCAGGAGTTCCTTAAACCCGTAAAGCTACCGCTCACGTTGCTCGCTTATTCAACACTTTTTGCCGTCATATTGACCGTCATCTACATTCTCTACATGTTTGTCAGACACCTGTTTTCCCTGCTTGTTGACATGACGAACAATTCCCTGCGTATTATAAACCGTAGCCCATAATCCCTTATACCATCAACTATGAGCAAGGACAAAATCGCGGCTAAAGACCCTGCAATACTGCTTGCCGCCATAGAAGAAAAGCGCATCGGTTCTGTGGGTGAACGAAAAAAGGCGTTGGTTACGAGCGAGCGAAGCAATCAGCCTGTTTTGCTGCCTGATGAGCGGGATAAAATCAAGTCTCAGTCAAAAAACAACATTGAAGACGCTTTAAGGACTGCTGCTGCGGAAAAGCTCGTTAAGGCTGGCGTCTTTTGGAGTCCTTCAGAAAAACAGGGTTTTGTTGGGAATGTTTTTGCGGAAGATACTGCGTCAGGCCTGTCGGCGCTGGAGGCGGACGTGATTTTCACTCAGGTTTGGGCTTTCCTTAAGGGCATGAAATACAGCAGTCTTCTGCTTTCTGCCGGAGAACTTGAGTTGCTGGAGAAAAAGTATTCTCGCGGAGGAATAGTCGACGAGGAAGCTGTCCGAAAAACCGCATTGGAGCTTGCGTCTGTGAGGGATGACCGACGAGACTTAAACATCCCATAGCACTAACATGAAAAACAGTGTTATACTGCTCACAATAGTCGGCATGGCGTGGGGTTTTGCCGGCGCGTACTCTTGGATAGTGCCTAATCAGCTGGCTGTAAGCATACTGGCTCTCCCATACCGCCTCGCGCAGCATGTGCTAACTCCGTTTCCCCTGTTGAATTATCTGATGCCTGTTGCAATCGGCGGCTTGTGTGGTTACGTAGTGGGCGTGTTGGCTGATGAGCAGGCGTATTAAGGAATCTTGTTTTATGGTGCGTCTCTCTAGTACAGTAGTTCTGAAAACCAGACCATGATGGCCAGATAAGCGATTACTCCCAAGAAAACGAGGGTGTTTCTCCTAGCGTCAACCATGACTTCCTTGATGCCGTCCAAGCCGAAAACCCTCTCTTTTGGAGCAGACTTTATCGCAAGCATGTCGAGTATTATTCCAACGGGAATCAACGCTAGACACAGAATGCGTGTGGCGTACTCTGCGTAATCTAACCCTATTCTGACCGAATACTTGTGGGCTATGAACGCTAGTGTGATTGCGACTAACGTAATCTTCAACCATCCTCGTTCATCTAACCTTTTAGGCTTCGTTTCCATCTTGACGAAGTAATACTTTGTTTACTAATATTGCCCTGTTCTTGTAAAAAACAAAATCGTTTAACCTGAAACCATCTTTTTAACGATGTCTTTTAGAATACTTTAATGATAAGCATGAATGCCGAAAAGAAGGTATTATTCTCGATAGTACTCCTTTTTTCAGTAACCGCCGGCTGCATGGGAAACGACTGCACCAAACCCTACATACTGCATAACGGCGAATGCTGTCTAGACCAAAACGACAACGGCCTCTGCGATGTGCGCGAGTTTCTGGCGACGACGTTGCAGACTACCAGCACGATGCCCTACAACTATAGTGCAGGCAATGAGTCCAACATACCTGTTCTTCAGATACCTGAAAAACCCGTCGTCGGAGAGTCGATGAAAATCAGGGCAATGTACCTTGGCTCGCCGGTGTCTGTAGCGAGCGTCACGTTGACTTCGCCTTCAGGCGTCTCCGATTTTCTCGTTACTTCCTCATCCGGGGAGGTTGTTTTCACGCCCACTTCCGTTGGCAAGTACACTATAATCGCTCGTAAAGAAAATTTTGGGACAATTCCCTCACAGTTTTACGTGAAAAAACGTTTTACCCTAAACCTCACACCCAACATGCCGGAAGTTGGTGAGGAGACGCGGCTTTTTGTGGGAGAGTACAACGAAACGCTCGTCGAAGACGCGTCGGTTCTAATAGAGTCCTCAAACAAAGGCGTAGTATTCCGGGGCAAGACAAGCAGGCACGGAGAATACTACTTTAACCTGCCTGAAAACGACTCCTACACCATTATCGTTGAAAAACAAGACTTCTGGCCGCAGAACATAAGTTTTTCCACAACATGAGTTAAAAATAAAATCACTCGCGCAAATACCTATATTATGGCGGAAATGAACGACGAAGACTTCATGCGGTTTGCGATAAAAAAAACAGCTGAGGGAATAAAGAAAGGCCAAACACCGTTCGGAGCCTGCATAGTGAAAGATGGTAGAATAGTGTCTTGCGTGCACAACATCGTTTGGGCTACCACAGACATAACAGCCCACGCTGAAATACACGCAATACGCGAAGCATGCAAAAAACTAGACACAATAGACTTGTCCGGCTGCGTCATATACTCAACGTGCGAGCCATGCCCCATGTGCTTTAGCGCCTGCCATTGGGCGAAGATATCGAAGATAGTTTACGGGGCGGGGATAGCTGATGCGAAGGCGGCGGGTTTCAGCGAACTCACCATATGTGATGCGGTTATGAAGGAGTTTGGCGGGAGTCCGGTGAAGG
>CAZKCF010000114.1:0-3097 GCA_964551365.1 uncultured archaeon | reverse complement strand
GTCACCACATCGTATTTGTCCTTAAACTTTACGGTCATTTCGTCAACAATCTTGGACTTAATTTCATCGGGGCAGTCAACCCTTATCTCCGGCGTGGAGTAGTATTCTGGCAGAGCAGCCAAAATCTCAGACGCTTTTTCGCTGGAGTTGGACAAAAGCTGCGCCATTCTAGCGCTGGCGTATATGCCGTCATCGTAGCCGTAGTAGTTGTCTCTGAAGAAAAAGTGGCCGCTCATTTCTCCGGCGAGTTTTGCGTCTTCTTCCTTCATCTTTTTCTTTATGAACGAGTGTCCGGTGCGGTACATTATTGGCGTGCCCCCGTGTTTTTTTATGTCGTCTATCAGCGCCTGAGAGCACTTGACTTCGAAGATTATTTTAGCGTTCTTTTTTTTCCGGAGTATTTCTCTGGAGAATAGTATGAGTGCTTGGTCGCCGCGGATTATGCCTCCGGTGTCGTCGACAAAGCCGGTGCGGTCTGCATCTCCGTCGTAGGATACCCCGAAATCTGCTTTGTGTTCGCGTACTTTTTGGATGAGGTCGCGGATGTTTTTGTCTACTGTGGGGTCGGGGTGGTGGTTTGGGAATCTGCCGTCCAAGTTGCAGTAAAGCGGCAGTACTTTGCAGCTGAGTTTTTTGAATAGTTTTGGCGCTATGTTGCCTGCGGTTCCGTTTCCTGCGTCAACAACTATTTTAAGCTGTTTTTTTAGTTTTATTTTTTTGCAGATGTATTGTAGATATGTCTCGGATAGATTTTTTTTGTCGGCTTTTCCTTTTCCTTTTTGGAATCGTTTGTCTTCGATTATTTTTTTAATTTCTTGTATTTGTTCGCCGTATAGTGTGTCTGTTCCCCTGCAAAGTTTGAATCCGTTGTATTCCGGCGGGTTGTGGCTGCCGGTTATCATTACCCCGCCGGCCAAATGTAGGTGGTGTATGGAGAAGTAGAGTAGTGGGGTTGGGACTACGCCCAAGTCAACAACATTGACGCCTGTGGAGAGTATTCCTTTTATGAGGCTTTTGGATAGTTTAGGGGAGCTTAGTCGCACGTCTCTCCCAACTGAGATTACGCCTTTTTTTATGGATGTGCCGAATGCTTTGCCGATGTTTTCAGCAAGATCGTCGGTTAGCGTTTGGTCGTAGGTTCCTCGTATGTCGTATGCTCTGAAAACGCTCATTTAAACGCCCTTCCAGTTCTTTATGGCATTTTCGTATGCCTCGTATGTTCCTGTGTCAAACCACTGTCCGTCGAAGGAGTAGCCGTATAGTTTTCCTTTTTTAGCCAGCTTTGGGAACACGTCTTTTTCCATCATCGCCTTTCCTTTTGGGACGTATTTTATGACCTTGGGGTCTAGGACGTAGACGCCGGCGTTAATCAGCTTTGATTCTGTTGTTTGGGGTTTTTCTATGAACTCGAGAATTCTGTCGCCTTTCAGTCTTGCGACACCGAACCGGGACGGGTCTTCAACTGGCGTTAATGCTATGGTCGCAAGGCCTCTTTTTTCATGGTGGAATGCAATCAGGTCCTGCAGGTCTATGTTTGCAAGAACGTCTCCGTTGAACATTAGGAAATTTTCTTTTAGGATGTCCTTCGCGAGGTTGAGTCCGCCTGCGGTACCCAATTCGTCTTTCTCCTCGATGTATGTGATGTTTAAGCCTAGTTTGGAGCCGTTCCCGAAATAATCCCTTATTTTATCTCCCAAGTAGCCTATGGACATCACAACATCCCTTATCTCGTATTTTCTCAAAAGCTCGAGTATGTGCTGGACTAGTGGCTTGCCTTTGACGGGGATAAGAGGCTTGGGCATCTCATAGGTGAACGGCCGCATTCTCGTCCCCCTGCCTCCGGCGAGAATGTACGCTGTCTTGACTTTTTCAGCGTTTAGCACTCTAGAGAGAAGCATTTCAATGGCGTGGGACCTGTTCCGTATTCTGATTCCGTCAACCTGCTGGTCAACCCTGTTGAGTATGTCCTCTCGCAGCGTTATAGTAAGCTGTCCGCGTTTCATTTTGTCAATAAGTGGGGGTGAAGACTAGAGTTTAGGTAGTTCCGTCGAGTTTTCGTTTTTTGCCAGGTAGATGTTGTCCCCCCTCTTGATGTTTAGAATAAGATTGTCTAGGCTGTCATAGAGAAGCTGTTCCTCATCTGCGTTGAGGTAATCTCGGCCGTAACCGAATAGTTTAACAACGCCGATTATGTTACTCGTCTGTATGTAGATTTCCTCATCCACGGTTTTGGAGGATAACAAATGCGTGTCAGAAACCACCATCATGTTTCTGCTGCTGTAAATGCTTCTGTCAACGGAATTGGAGCCGACAACGTTCTCAGACATTCTGACTGAACTAAGCCGCAACTCATCGTAGATTTTAGAGTATGCACTTGATGCTTCGCCGACGGTGCTGAAGACGTGAATGCCTGAGCATACGTGTATGTTCTGTGAGTTTGCGTAGCAATCTTCAATATTAATGCTGTTATCGTAGGACGATGTTGAACCAATGTCGGACCACATCCCACCAGCGTAATTCTCCAGCTGCTTCTTTGAGACTATAAGCTTCTCAGGTAGGTCAGAGTATATGATGGTACGCACTATGGTGGTCGTTGAAACCACACCAAGCGGCGCAACAGCTTGAGTGCCTTGCGCTAGCTCGTCGCTATCGCATATTTTGTTATTGTTGGAGTCGAAACAACATTGATTGCCGACCGTAATATACGGCACATTGCAAACAACATTTTTGGTTGAATAACTGCTGAATAATAGCGCAGTAATTACAAACAGAAAAACTATTATGACCAGTCCGTGGTAGGAATCTTTTAGATGCATCTTGGCTCAGTAATAATAATGTGGGTATATAAATAAAAACAAGGTAAGAAACGGTTGGGGGGATAAAAAGCACGGTGGAAAAGATATCAATTGTTATTCCAACATACAACGAGAGAGAGAATTTGGAGAGTACTGTGAGAGGAGTCTTTGAGTCTGCGCGTGGTTTTGACTTGAATGTGGTTGTTGTTGATGATGATTCGCCTGATGGGACTGGCGTGCTTGCTGAAGAGCTCAAGAAGAGGTATAGTATGATGGTCTTGCATAGGAGGGGTGTGAGGGGG
>CAZKCF010000113.1:0-3104 GCA_964551365.1 uncultured archaeon | reverse complement strand
CTACAAGAAGGTTGTGAAAGCCGCAGTAGAACACAAACACCTGGTGCTTTCGCTCGTCTCGATGGACGTGCCAGGCATGAAACAGATGAACAAAAAAATACTGAACGAAGGCCTGCCCCCAGAAAGCATAGTCATGGACCCCAACACAGCATCACTAGGCTACGGAATAGAATACACGATAACAACACTCGAAAGAATCCGCCTCAACGCACTCAGAGGCGACAGAGACCTGGCTATGACAATACTATCCGGCAGCAGCAACGCTTGGAGCGCCCGCGAAGCCTGGATGAAGGACGACGCCCTCGGACCACGGGAAATCCGCGGCCCACTGTGGGAGACGATTACAGCCACAGTAGCCTTGCTGAGCGGCGCCGAAATTTTCATGATGCTGCATCCTGCGGCAATAAAAGCAGTTAAGACGCTGATAGAAACCATCTACGACAAGAAAGGCAACTCCAAAGCGTCTTACGAAAACTGGGTGGTGATGTCATAATGCCCCGAGTAACCGCGATGGAAGCGTACAAGCTGCTTCCCAAAACAAACTGCAAGAAATGCGAGGAACCAAGCTGCATGAGCTTCGCCCTAAAGCTCGTTGCCCGCGAAACAACGCTCAGCAAATGCCCGCAGATAACGAAAGAGAATAACGTAAAACTCACAGAATACCTTACGCCCCCAGTCAGAGAAGTCGCCTTCGGCAAACCCGAACAAAAAATAGGCGGCGAAGAAGTGATGTACCGCCACGACCTACGGTTCTTCAACCCATGCGCGATAGCAATAGACGTAAGCGACACGATGCCCAACGAAGAAATCACGCGCAGAGTCGACTTCGTCAAAAAATACGAGATAGAACGCGTCGGGGAAAAACTAAGGCTCAACGCGATTGCAGTACGGTGCGCCTCAAATAACCCTCAAAAGTTTGCTGAAGCAGTTAAAAAAGTTTCAGAGCAGTTTCAAGGCCCGATGATTTTATGCTCCCTGAACGCTGACGCGCTTGCCGCCGGAGCCGAAGCCGCCAACGGCCAGAAGCCGCTGCTGTATGCTGCAACATCCGGCAACTGGAGGCACGTCGTCGAAGTAGCCAAGAAACACAAGACGCCGGTTGTGGCGTACGCCAGCAACCTGAGCGAGCTCGGCACGCTAACGGCAAACATCTCAGCCGAAGGCGTAGACGAGATAATAATAGACCCCGGACTCGAGACTATCGGAAAAGGCTTCACAGAAACACTTGACAAGCTCACGATGATACGGCGTTCAGCAATAAAGAACGTGAGCGAACTACGCTACCCCATCATGGCCGCCCCAGCCGCAGTACACATTGGCGCTCAAGACAACATCACGGCATCCTACTATGAGGCGCTCATCGGAAGCATACTCTTGGACAGGTACGCGAGCCTTCTGGTGTTGCATTCCACAGAGCCGTGGGTTGTGTTGCCGCTCGTTACTCTGCGACAGAACATTTACACCGACCCGCGGACTGAACCTAAAGTCGAAGCCAAACTCTATGAAGTGGGCAAACCGAACGAAAACTCGCCGGTAATACTGACCACAAACTTCTCGCTCACATACTACACCGTCGCAGGAGACATAGAGCGCGCTAACATAAGCTGCTGGCTTCTTGTCATAGAGACGAACGGTTTTGCAGTTGACACGGCAGTCGCCACAGGAGACCTCAACGCCTCAAAAATCAAGGAAGCTATGGAAAAATCCAAACTCGCCGAGAAAGTCAAACACAAAAAGATCATAATCCCGCTGCTTGCGTTACACATCAGAAACTCGGTCGAAGATGAGACGGGCTGGGAAGTGTTAACCGGCCCCAGAGACTCGTCCCAGATAGGCAAGTTTTTGGAAGAACACTGGAAGAGCTAAAAAAAATGGTCAGAGTTATGGACCTCTACAAGGTCCTGCCGGGATTAAACTGCGGAAAATGCGGTGAAGAAACGTGCATGAGCTTCGCGATGAAGCTTCTTCAAGGAAACGCAGACTGGAAAAAATGCACGCCAATCCTTGAAGAAAAACACAAGGACAAGAAAAAACAGCTGGAAAAACTCATGAGCAACAGGGGAAAAGCAGCCGAAACAGGACTAATAATACACGAAGACAAGTGCACAGGATGCGGCAACTGCGTCATAGCATGCCCCGTAGCGCCAATGAACTGCCCGAGCGCCATCGGCGGCAAAGGCCCGCAGAGCACCGACGTCGTGCTGAAGGTGGTCGACGGCAAGTGCAAAGTAGTCAACCTGAAGAAATGCCGCCGGAGCGGAGAAGACAAAAGATGCAGGATTTGCGCCGACGCCTGCCCCTTTGACGCCATAGAGTTCGTTTGAAGATGACACTTGAAATCAGGAACGCCGAGGTCTACGACCCCGTAAACGGAATCGACGGAGAAGTGATGGACGTTATCGTGGAAAACGGCATCATCGTCGAGAAGGCTTCAAGACAAACCGGAGTCATAGACGCCAGAGGAAAAATCCTCATGACCGCCGGCGTAGACATACACTCGCACATAGCAAGCCCAGCCATAAACACAGCGCGCCTCATGAGGCCTGAAGACAAGAGCGTCGTCTGGAAGGCAAACGGCGTATTAAGGTCTGGCTCAGGATTCTCCTGCCCCTCAACATTCATAACAGGCTACCAGTACGCGCTCCAAGGTTATGGCTTCGTCGTGACTCCGGACGTTTCGCCGCTGAAAGCCAAACACACCCACCACGAGCTGGCGGACATACCGCTCATCAACAAGGCAGGACTACTCATGCTCGGCGACAACTACCTTGCGGTAAAATACATTCACGAAGGCGAGAAGGAAAAACTCAGAGACTACGTCGCATGGATGC
Source organism: uncultured archaeon (assembly GCA_964551365.1). Lineage (GTDB taxonomy): Archaea > Altiarchaeota > Altiarchaeia > IMC4 > SCGC-AAA252-I15 > CAZKCF01. The sequence goes on along the minus strand of CAZKCF010000113.1, from coordinate 273 downwards.
TCTCAGCCACAAAAACATACGGCGTAAAACTTGTCGCCCCGGGCGCCTTCCTGTCTTGGGTTTGGAGCAAGAAAAAAATCATGCCTGGCGAGCGGATACCTAAACTTGACGTAACGCCCGCTGAGATAATAACCTGGCTTGAGGAAGCAGCAAACGAGCTTAAGTTGCCGCACCCAATACACGTGCACCTTAACGGCATGGGATACTACGGCAACTACAACTCAGCTCTGGAGGAGATGACGCTGCCCAAGGAGAGGATGCACGTCGCCCACC
>CAZKCF010000112.1:0-3138 GCA_964551365.1 uncultured archaeon | reverse complement strand
GTATCCGTCTAACCCGTATGACTTGTTTTTGAGTTCGTTAAACCATGTTATGTGCTCTATGCTGGCATTCGCTGGGAAATCTAATTCCGCCCGCGAGTCCGTAATCTCAGAATCTGGCGTCGGCCTGAACAAGTCTGATGGCTTCACCCACAACTCGGCAAACCATTTTTTCCCGTTGTTGGGCGGCAAACCCATGAGCTGTTCAAGCCTCAGAACACACGCGTCTCCTGAAAGATTGTTCTCGGAGACGAATTCCATGACTTGAGGGTAAACCGTAACCCAGATTTCCCTTGACGCGTTCATAGACATTCCCTCCTGTTTCACGTAGCCGTCCCACGAAGTCCAAGTGACCACCAAAACACGCTTATCCGCGCCATCACCCTCCCATAAAAGATTCTTGTTCGAGTCCAGTACGGGCACAAGGTTTTTGCTTACTTCGCTCTCTTCAGCAATCTTCGCGTCCTCAATCGCCCTCAAATAAGCTTCGCGCAATTTTGTTTCGTTCACAGACGAATTTTCCGGCATGTTTCGGGTCACGCGTGCATCCGAGTTTATGTCCGCGTTTGTGTCTTGAGCCTTCAGTAACCCCCATAGCACTACGGCAGCAGCCAAAACAAAAAAACATGCCAATAAAACCCACAAAACTTTAGACTGCTTTTTCATTATCAGAACATTAATATTATAGTTCCTATAAACTAACAATGGACGTCTTAGTTATAGCTGGCAGCAAATCCGACAAGGAAATAGTCGACAAAACAGAAAGCGTTCTTAAAGGCAAGGCCGACTACAGGATGGAATACTGTTCGTTCCACCGTGAGCCAGAGCGGCTGAACAAAATCGTCAAGGAATCCGACGCGAAAGTCTTCATATGCATAGCAGGACTCTCCGCCGCACTCCCCGGCGCAGTCTCAGCATTAACTGAAAAACCAGTAATTGGTGTGCCCGTGTCGGGGAAACTAAACGGCCTTGACGCGCTTTTGTCAATAGTGCAGATGCCTAAGGGCGTTCCGGTCGCGTGCGTGGGCGTGGACAACGGCGAAAACGCAGCCCACCTTGCGTTGAGGATACTTGCGCTTGCTTGAAAAAACAGCGTATCGAAGCCTTTTTAAATACTGAGTAGTAATAAATTACATCGATTTTGTTAAATCGAGGTGATGTGAAAAATGGCAGATGTAAGGTATTTTGTACTCCAGCAAGGAGGCAAAGATACAGAACACGTGTTCTCTGGCAAACAACCACGGCAAGCAGCGCTTAAAGCAGCTACCCGCGGGTTTAAAGACATACAGTTGAGAGAGCGCGGGACGAAGAAGGTCCACCGGTTCACTGGTTCTGTTGAGATGGTTGACTCTCCAGCGAACAGGCCTAGCTGGCTTCCGGCTAAGGTGAAGAAGGCTAAAGTCAAGAAAATCGGTATAAAGAAGCTTTAAGCTTTTTCTCTTGCTGTATTTTTTGTGGTTGGTTTAGATCCAACCACATGCTTTTTATTGTTCTTTTGTTGTTTTCTTGTGGGGCGGTATATCTTTTATGATTCCTTATTCTTTATGTCACCTTAGGTGAGTTCTAAGATGGGCAGGCAAATTAGGTTAGCTGTTTTTGTGGTTGGTTTTTCATCTCTTTTGATTCAGCTGGCTTTGCTCAGGGAGTTCGCCAATGTTTTTTATGGCAATGAGCTGGTTTATGGTGTGATTTTGGGTAACTGGCTTCTCTTAAGCGGCGTTGGAAGCTATGTTGGTGGTTTTTCCGGCAAACTCTCGAAAAAGACCTCGATTTTCGTTTTCCTTGAAGTGTTGTTGGCTTTGAGCTTGCCGGCAATGGTCTATGCCGCCAGAACATTCAGGGTTTTTTTTGTTTCGCCCGGCGAGCTGGCAGGCTTAGCCCCCGTGTTTTTTTATTCATTCATAGTGCTTTTACCGGTTTGCGCGCTAAACAGCCTTTTGTTTGTTTTGGCGTGCTCTATTTCCTCCAAGCCTGAGGGGAATCGGTCGTTGGGTTTTGGAGAAATTTATTTCTTTGACTCGGTCGGCAGTCTTGCGGGCGGCTTGTTTTTTAGCTTCGTTTTGGTTTATTTTTTTGACTCTTTTCAGATAGCTTATCTCGCGGGTTTACTGAATCTCTCCGCCGCGGCATATTTGTCTCAAAAGTTCTTAGGGGTGAAGACAACAGTTTTTGTAGCCTCAATTGTTGTGTTATTTGCTTTAACTCCCATGGTCTATGACCTGCAGGCTATTACCAACCGCATCCAGTACCCTGGGCAGGAGATTCTTTTTCAGAGAAATTCCCTGTACGGCAACCTGGTTGTCACGAACACCAGCAATCAACTGAATTTCTTTGAAAACGGCGTCCTCTTGTTTTCCACAGGAGACGCCATGTCACAGGAGGAGGCGGTCCACTATGCGATGATACAGCACCCTAATCCAAAGACTGTTTTACTGGTTTCTGGCGGCATATCAGGGACACTAAACGAAATCTTCAAATACAATGTGAGCCGCGTGGACTATGTCGAATTAGACCCCATGATTATCGAACTTGGAGAACGCTTTGTCCCCGGAGTTTTCGCGGACGAGCGCGTTCATCCTGTTGTGATGGACGGCAGATTGTTTGTGAAAAAGGCTGGCAGGGACTATGATGTCGTGATTGTGGCGTTGCCTGACCCGGAGACGGCGCAGTTGAACAGGTTTTATACATTGGAGTTTTTCCGTGAGGTTAAAGGGATACTAACGGAGGGAGGTGTTTTTTCCGTGAGTGTTAGTTCTTCGGAAAACTATGCGAGTCCGGAGAATCGGCGGCTTAATTCTGTAGTGTATGATACGCTTCAGTCGTCGTTTGATAATGTGATGGTTGTGCCGGGTGGCAGGAATTTTTTCATAGCGTCTGATGGTGTTTTAAGCTATGATATAGTTGAGCGACTTCGCCGGGCGGATATTGTGAACAAGTATGTTAACGGCGGGTATTTGGCGGGCGTTTTGACTTCTGACAGAGTAGATTATGCTTTAAGCTCTGTTGGGGAGAACGCTGGCATTAACTTCGACTTCAAGCCTGTTTCTTACTACTACTACACTCAATACTGGTCTTCCAAGTTCAAGGCGAATGCATTTTTTTTGCTGTATGCTATGTTCCTGCTGCTCTTGGTAATGGCAC
>CAZKCF010000111.1:0-3187 GCA_964551365.1 uncultured archaeon | reverse complement strand
TGAAGAAGCTGATACTTTATGCAGGAGATTGCGGTGGGAAAGAACAAATCCCTGCTGACGAGGAAGTCATGGAACAACTAGCCTCTGTGTCGGGAATACCTGAGGACATGATAAATTTACTGCCGTTAATGTTCCCAAAAAATTGGTTTCTTGATCATCCTGAACCCCTAAAATATTTCAAACAGATACATGAAACCTCTTCTCAGGAGAATATAATACGACAAACGGAAGCTATGACCCGATGGGAAGGAAGTTATGCTCGACTACCGTTAATCCAACACGAAACGTTGGTGGTATCTAGTAAGAAGGATGTAGTTACGCCACACGAAAACTCAAGGATGCTGGCTGAACGAATCCCTAGAGCTAAATTGGTTGAATTTGACGATGCCGGCCACTGCCTTATGTACCAGCATCCTAAAAAACTCGCCGAAGCCATTAACTCATTTTTGAATTAACTTCGTCTTCACTCTAATGAGAGTTTATAAAAACTAGAACAGCTTAGCCTTATGCTCAGCTATTTTTTCCTCTTCCCTCACAATATCGTCGGCCTTAAGATTTTTTGACTGTGATGCCGGAGTCTGTTAGATTGACTATGATTGGCTTCAGGCTGTGTTTAGTGAGCCTCATTTTCCTGATGTGCACTGTTCTGACGTCCATCATCTCGTTAGCCTTCAGTAGTATTACTCCGTCTGCGACGTATTCTTCGACGTCATATTTGCTGATTTTGTCGTCGTCCGACGACTCCGAAATCATCATGGCGGTGAGGTTGTTTGACTTCAACTCATAGTTCATGTTCACGAGCATCCTCCTGATGTTGGGTTTAGCTTCCACAAAAACGTCCAACGCAGGCAGGCTGTCTAAGACCAAACGTTTGGCATTGATTTTTTTCGCAACCTCCATGGCGATTTCAATAACCTTCTCCAGCTCGAATTCGCCGGGCAATAACGAGAAACTTTTTTGCGGGGTCACCGGCAACGTTGCCGCAAAATTCTTGAGGTTAATCTTAGAGAGGCTGGTGTCTATTACCACCAGTTTTCCGGCGTCCTCCAGCTTCTTCAAGTCTATGCCATAATTCTTCATATCCTCCCGGACTTCCTCAGCACTCTGCTCCAGTGTCACGTAGACTCCCGGCTCGTTGTATTTTACTGCGCCGTTGTATAGGAATTGTATCGCGAATGTTGTTTTTCCGGTACCGCATGTTCCGGACAACAGTATGCTCCTGCCGCGGGGCAGGCCACCTCCGATAAGTTCATCAAAACCAGGTATTCCTGTAGGACATCTCCTGTCGTTGTCGACCATTTTTTGACGCTCCCTCCCTTGATTAAGTATGTGACTACTTGTATAAAAGTCATTGAAACAATGTGGCGTTCACCCAACTGCATGTTCCGTTAACGCAAAGGCAACCGCATTCAGGACAGCAGTCCATTGTGCCTGCTTTACATTCCAGCGTGCACGATACTCCACTACAATCTGGGGCGTGTTTTTCGCTCACGCAGCCGCTGGCGTGACAACACGACGACTTAACGCAGTCTTCGTGAGACGCGCACGATTTTTTGCCGGATGCCAGTGTCGTTGTTTCGCCGCCTAAGACGTCAACCACGTCGTCGCCTAAGCGGTCTACGCCCATGCCATTGTAGTCTACGCCGTACACAAGGATTTTGTATTCGCCAGCCGCAAGGTTCAGTATCAAGGCGTTTATGTCGTACCCGCACACGCACTTGCACACTCCTCCTACATTAGACTCAAAAACCCTTATGACGTTTCCGGAGCGTTCAGAACGCAACGTAATGTTCGCGCAACAAACGTAGTTCAGGCGCTGCCGTATTATAATGTTTTTTTCGTCGGCGGTTATTGAGACGAAGCCTATGCCTGACTTGGATTCGTCGCAGTCGCTTATGTTGTACAATATTTCCTGCGGCGTGATGAGGACGGTGGACTGGGTTTGCGTTAGCTTGCACTCGCCGTCCACGCATTTTACGGTGAATGTTCCGGCAATGCCGTTACAGTAGTCTGGGCACGTCTTGTTTTGGTTCACGCACGCGCTGTAGTACTCTCTATTTCCCATGAAACATTCGCCTGACATAACGTCTACTCCTCCGCACACGCAATCCAAGTCGCTGGAGCAGGCGCTGTGGTTTATTGAAGTGCAGGGTGCTGTCGCGTTATCTCTGGGTATTATCGTCAGGCTGGCTGCTTGAGTAGTGGTGGTTGTGGTGGTGTCTTGGATTTGGATGCAGACTGCAGCGAAAACAAGGAGTAGAAAGAGAACACAATACCTCATGGTCACAGTATTTGCTTTAACGTTTAAATACTAGGATTTCTAATATGTAGGGAAGATGTATCACGGAAAAATAAACCGGGCTAGGAAAAAGAGGAAACACCACATAGGCGGATTCTTCGCTGAAACAACCATAGGCGAAACAAGCGCCAAGACGGTTAACACAAAAGGCGGTGGGGTAAAACAAAAGCTCGTTTCGGCAAAAAACGCCAACGTCGTGTTGGACGGGAAAAACGTTAAATGCGAGATAACCGCTCTTGTAGAAAACCCAGCCAACAAAGACTACACCCGAAGGAAAATAATAACCAAAGGCGCCATCTTGGACATCAAGTCGCCTGAAGGCAAGGCGCTTAAGGTTAAGGTCACGTCAAAACCAGGTCAAGACGGTGTAATCAACGCGAAGGCTGTTTAAACTGCAATCCAGCCAACACGCGGTTTTGTCACACAAGATTCTGGCCGCACTATATAAAATGAAGAGTCCCCGGGAAATCAAAAACAAGATTGTCGTAGACTGGGTTAATGAAGTACGCAAACTCTGCAAGCCCAAGAGCGTTTTCTGGTGCGACGGCTCGGAAGAGGAGAAAAAACAGCTTACGAAAGAAGCTCTTAACGTCGGAGAACTTATCCAACTAAACCAGAAGAAACTGCCGGGATGCTTTTACCACCGCTCAGCGCACAACGACGTGGCGCGCGTGGAAGACCGGACGTTCATCTGCACTATAAGCGAAAAAGACGCCGGACCCACGAACAACTGGATGAGTCCTGCTGACGGCAAGAAGCTGGGTTTAGAAATACTTGACGGGAGCATGAAAGGCAGGACAATGTATGTTGTCCCCTTTATCATGGGACTGCCAAACTCCAAGTTCAGCAAAATCGGCATAGAAATCACAGACAGTTTATATGTTGTTC
>CAZKCF010000110.1:2302-3191 GCA_964551365.1 uncultured archaeon | reverse complement strand
GGGCAGGCTCATGCCCATCGCCTCAGTCAGACACGCCATCGTGTTGGCGGTGTACATTCCCTGACAGCTTCCGGCGCCGGGGCACGCAAGGCATTCCACTTCAGAAAGCTCTTTGGCGTTGATTTTTCCGGCTTGATAGCGGCCTACTGCCTCGAAGGTGTCTCTCACAAAAGACAGGCGTCTTGTTTTATGTCGTCCAGACAGCATTGGCCCTGCAGTCACCACTATGCATGGGATGTTCAGTCTTCCCGCAGCCATGAGCATGCCGGGAGTGATTTTATCGCAGTTGGTCAGCAACACTAAGCCGTCTAGACCGTGCGCTCTTGCCATACTCTCGACTTCGTCGGCAATAAGCTCCCTTAAAGGCAGCGAGTAGCTCATGCCGCTGTGTCCCATCGCTATGCCATCGCATATTGCCGGGACGCCGAAGATGAAAGGTACTCCTCCTGCAGAGGAAACGCCCCGCTCTATGTAGCGTTCAAGCAGTCTCATGTCAACGTGCCCTGGAACCAAGTCCGTGAACGAGGATGCTATTCCAATGAACGGCTTCTTCAAGTCACTGCTACGTAAACCCGTGGCGTAAAGTAGAGCGCGGTTTGGCACACGCTCAACTCCTTTTTTGATTTTGTCTGAAATCATTTTGTCTTCAGGTTTAGTTATTTGACCGGCTGGTTAAAAATATGGGAGTATTTAGCGTTGTTTTGCCGGGTAGGTAATATGGTAAAGTATAGGATTGTGAACAATGACGTTAATCCAGCAATACTTAATTCTGACGCGTTTAGTCCGCAGGCTTTGAAAAGCATTGGCGAGGTTTTCAGGCAGCCTGAGATACCGCTATGTAGGGGAAACCATTATTCGTTTTCAGGTGACAGGCGGGAGTACACTTATG
>CAZKCF010000110.1:0-2292 GCA_964551365.1 uncultured archaeon | reverse complement strand
ACGAGCGTTTTATTGACCGAAGTCAGCTTGCAGACTACACTCCCATAGAAAAGCCTAAATTCGAGTCACAGAAGATGGTTCTTGAAGACGGTAAGCCTCACAGCGTCGTGACCGTGAACATGAAGGACGCATTAAACACGGACTTCACACTCAACATAAAGCAGTTGGACGGCGCATTCGTCTTCAAGTCGGCTGACGGAGGTTACATGATTGCTAACAGCAGCCGCGGTTTCAAGGAAACCATGCGCAAAAAGTAGTATTTAAGGTTGTTTTACGGGGTATTAACAACAATGAAGGAGAAACTCGCGCTAACCCGGCAGGAGGCTGAGTTGCTGGCTGAGGCGCAGAAGATTAGGAAGAGCGCTGAAAAAAACATGCCGTTGATGAAGTTGCCTGACATTTTAGGGGACTTCAGGGAGCACGGTAAGCGCAAGGTTGCGGAAGAGTAGTCTAATGGATTAATCTGGTTTTTAGTACGCTAGGGCTGCTATTGCGAATGCCATAAACGTCACTACCGCCACGAGGGGTATTATGGTCCTATAGGTTTTCCACAAGTCTGCGCGGTAGTATCCTGCAGTCAGCACGAGGCAGAGGTGTACTGGCGAAAGCATGACTCCCATAAAGCCTCCGACGTAGGCGAGCATGAAGTAGCCGGGATTTAGTGCGCCTGCGTTGATGAGCGGCATGAGCAGAGGGAAGGTTATGCCGACCGGCGCTATCGTCAGTCCTGTCAGAAGCCCTACTACGAATGGCACAACGTAGAGTATGATTTCGTTGGGTATGCCGAGTCCGCTGAATTCTGTGGGGAGGTTTTGGACGGCGTTTGTGGACTTTATGCTCCAGCTGAAGAACATGACGCCGACTATGAGGACTGGCAGCTCGGCTATCTCCGACTCGGCGACGGCGTTTTTCAGGAAACCGTTGTGCCTTGTCTTCACCAGTATTATTGCGAGAACGACAATGAGGGAGACAATCAAGTCCACTCCCAACAGGAGGTTGGCTGCTATTACTGCCGCTATAGGCCAAACCGAGTCAACAAGGACCTTCAACGCCTCGCTGGCGCTTCGCGCAGCCTTAACTTTGTCTGACTTTAGTTTCCACAACAGCATGAAGACTCCGGCGACAATCGCAACAAGGTTTAATGGACCGTTTATTGCGATGATTCTGGCGTACGATAAGCCAACGAGCGTTGAGCTAAGTATCACTGCAGGATAAAGCGGGAAACTGTACTCCCAAATGTGCCTAAACCAGTAGTTTACGGCAGTCTTCAACTCCGGCGTCAAACGCAACCGCTCAGCACTCTCGCTGACAATCGGCGCAGACAACATGGCGCCGCCGGGCATGGGCATGAGTCCTATGAACGCTGGGACTGCGGCGAGGGTTATCCTAGAGTCCTGTAGTATGTCGTCCAGCGAGGCAGCTATCTGAGACAATTTTTCAGTGTGTTTTAACACGCTGCCCAAAAATGTTATCAGAATTACTGTCGCAAGCAGCTTTAGGGTGTCAGCGTCTAACGCCGCCTTAATGAACGTTGCCAGGATAGACGACGCGCCAGCATCGTATAGTATGCTAAGCAGTATTGCGCCCAGAATCAATGCGACGCCGACGTTCCATCTCCTGCGAACCAGCAGCACTAGGAACGCTAGCACCACCAGTATTTTGAGTGACTCCATGCTTGATTCTCACGCCGTTGAGGCAGAGTTTATATCTCAAACTCCAGTGTGATGGTGCTTGTGACCTCAATCTTCTGCGGCGAGATTGACGTTGAAGCCTCCAGGTTGCTGTAGTCTCTCGTCATCCCATAGTTGGGGATGTTGTAGTCATAGGGCGTGTAATAGAAGTTGCTTTCCTGCACGCTCGTGATTTTACCGAGCTTTAGGCCGAGCTTGCTTGCCAAGCCTTCAGCCTTCTCTCGGGCGTTGTCAGTAGCCTTCATGAGAGCCTGCTCCCGCACCTCTTTTTCACTATTCTTCGTTAAGCCGAACGTGACCCTGTTTACTCCGTTCGCACCTGCTTCAACGGCGACGTCCACCAGACTGCCGATGTTCTCAACGTTTGATGTGATGTTCTCCAAGTCGGTTCTCGTGACCTTGAGCGTGTGCGTGAGCTGATAGCCTGACTCATTGTACTTCTGGAGTTCAGGATTCCACTCCGTTTTCATGCGCAGGTAGTAGTCGCTTGTCTCAATCTCCGAGTCTTTGACTCCAAACTGCTTTAACGCGGTAATCACTTTGTTTGCTGTTTTCTTGTTCGCTTCCTGAGCTTCTTTGGCTGTTTCACCGTCGGTTATGA
>CAZKCF010000109.1:2180-3203 GCA_964551365.1 uncultured archaeon | reverse complement strand
GACCATGGATTTATTTGGGGTTCACTAGAGTAAATCTAACTTGGAATAGCCTAATTTTATTCCCACACTTGTTTCTTCTCAACGCTGTGATAAGAGGAAATAAATAAGAATATCTATCCTTTCACTACTCCTATTGGGACGAGTCTCGCGACTGGTGTGCTGATGCCGGCTTTTTCTGTCACACGGACTACATTGTCGATGTCTTTGTACGCCTGCGGCGCCTCCTCGGCGACAACCTTCCAAGAAGCGGCTTTCACGAAAATGCCCTTCTGCTCCCTCAACTCCTTGGCGACTGTTTCACCCCAAAAACGCCTTAACGCCTCACTCCTGCTTAACTCGCGGCCGGCGCCGTGCGCCGTCGAACCAAAGCTTAAGTCCATTGCCTCAGGGTTCCCGACCAACACATAAGATGCTGTGCCCATGTCGCCTGGAATAATCACGGGCTGGCCTACGCTACGATACTGTTTCGGGACGCTCGGATGCCCTGCAGGAAACGCGCGGGTGGCGCCCTTCCGGTGAACGTACACTTTAGTCTTTTTCCCGTCAATAACGTGCTCCTCGACTTTGGCTATGTTGTGGGCTACGTCATACACGATGTCTAAGCCAAGTTCTTCAGAAGACTGCTTCATCACCTGCTCGAAACTCTGCCTCACCCAGTGGACTATCATCTGGCGGTTACACCACGCGAAGTTGGCTGCAGCACTCATGGCCTTAAAGTATTTCTCGCACAATGGTGTTCCCGCGGGCGCGTACACTAATTCGCGGTCAGGTAGTCTTGCGACAAGGTCCCTGTGTTTTTCCTCCATCTCGCGCAGGAAGTCTGTGCACACTTGGTGTCCGAAGCCGCGACTTCCAGTGTGAATCATCACTGTGACCTGGCCCTCATGCTCTATGCCAAAAGCTTTCGCAACATCAGGCTTGAGTATTTTGTCGACAGCCTGGACTTCAAGAAAATGGTTTCCCGCGCCAAGGCAGCCCATCTGCGAGCAGCCTCTGCTCAGAGACTTGGGTGAGATTACTTCA
>CAZKCF010000109.1:0-2170 GCA_964551365.1 uncultured archaeon | reverse complement strand
TCATGCACCCGTTTTCCTCCAGCACCTCAAGGTCTTTCTCCAACCCGTAGCCGTTTTCAACAGCCCACCGTGCGCCGGACTCTAGGACGTCGACGAGCTGTTGTTTGCTCAGGTTTATTCTCGCCCCGACTCCCACGCCAGAGGGGACGTTGTCGAAGAACGCGTCCAATAGTTTGCCCATGACGGGTTTCACGTCCTTGACCTTAAGGTTTGTTCTCACAAGCCTGACGCCGCAGTTTATGTCATAGCCCACGCCGCCGGGAGACAGCGCTCCCTTCTCGTAGTCTAATGCCGCGACGCCGCCTATCGGGAACCCGTAGCCCTGGTGTCCGTCAGGCATCACAAGCGAGTGCTTGAATATGCCCGGCAGGCAGGCGACGTTTTTCACCTGAGTGAGCGTCATATCCTGCTGCATTTTCTCCAGAAGCTGCTTGTCGGCGTAAACTCTGGCCGGAACATTCATCGCACCTTCCGTGGGAATCTCCCACACGAATTCGTTGATTTGCTTTAAAGAAGTCATGTGCAGAATAAATTACTTCAGACAGACTATAAATCACAGGCAAACACGTTATGTTGGCTGATGCGTTGGTTCCGCTGGTTGCGGTAGGGCTTGCTGAACTCGGCGACAAGACGCAGCTTTCAATCCTCCTGCTGTCGTCGAAGACCAGAAAACACGCGCAGCTTCTGCTGGGAGTCATGCTCGCGTTTTTGATTGTGGATGGAGTCGCGGTACTGGCTGGCGCGTGGGTTATTGGTGTTGTTCCGGCTGGTTTTTTGAAGACAATTTCGGGCATAGTTTTCATAGTCTTCGGGGCGCTGATGCTTAGGGGTGACGGCGGTGCCACTGAAGCAAAATCATATTCTCAGAACCCGTTTTCATCAGGCTTCCTTCTGGTTTTTATGACAGAGTGGGGGGACAAGACCCAGATTGCGTCAGGAGTGCTTGCGACAGAATACAACGCCCTCATGGTCTTGATTGGAACCATGACCGCATTAGCGGTTCTTTCGGCGACGGCAATTTATCTGGGGAAAACAGTTTTGAATAAGATAGACAAAAAAGTCATGGCAAAAGCGGCGGGAATCGCCTTCACGCTGATGGGCGCCTCAATGATTCTGCTTTAAAGCTTATTTTGCGGCCGCCAGTTTCTGGTGGAATCTTTTTTTGAGTGTTTCGGCTAAGGCAAAGTACATGACAAGCACGCCTGTGATGAGGCCTAAGAACCATAGCGGCAGAGGCGTGAAGCTGAAGTAACTGCCGACGGGCAGGTAAATCAAGCTCACAGTCAGGATTATTGACGCAACCGAAGTCACCAAAAGCAGGTTGCTCGGCCGGCTCTTGTAGAACGCCCTGTGAGTTCTAATCGCAAACGTGACGACTATTTCCGAAAGAACCGACTCCAAAAACCAGCCAGTCCTAAATAACAGCGCCCCGGCTTTAAGCCAGAACACCAACGCCAGTATTGTGATGAGGTCGAACACGACGCTGATGGAGCCGAACGCCAGAGCGAAGTCTTTAATGTAGCCTATGCTCCACCGCCGGGGACGCCGAAGCTCCTCCCTATCAACTTTGTCTGTTGATATCGTCAACAATGGGGCGTCAGAGATTAGATTCGCCAAAAGTATCTGAGACGGCAGAAGCGGGAAAAAAGGGAGGAACAACGAAGTCACACCCAACGTTATCATGTTCCCGACATTAGCGCTTATGGTGTTGAGTATGTATTTCGTCACATTGCCGAATATTTCCCTACCGCTTCGTATGCCTTCCTCCAGCACATGCAAGCTTTTTTTGGTTAGTATTATGTCCGCAGCGTCCTTGGAAACGTCCGTGCCAGTGTCAACTGATATGCCGACGTCGGCTTCACGGAGCGCTGGAGCATCGTTCACTCCGTCTCCCATAAAGCCCACTATATGGCCGCATGCCTTGAGCGCGGATATTATCCTGAACTTGTGGGTGGGCGTGACCCTCGCGAATATGCCTGCTGAGTCGGCGCGTGCTTTAAGTTGTTCGTCAGTCAGCGAGTCTATTTCAGAGCCGACCATGGTTTCGGTGTTGCTTAAGCCGACTTCTTCGGCTATTTTTTTCGCGACCAGCGGGTCGTCTCCGGTCAACAACTTTATTTTGACTCCCAGCTTGTCGAAAGACTTTATCGCAGTCTGAGCTGTCTTCTTC
>CAZKCF010000108.1:0-3214 GCA_964551365.1 uncultured archaeon | reverse complement strand
CCTTTGGACATAATAGATAGTTATTATGCTCCCTTGAATAATAGCAATACAAGATTATCGAACTGTTCTAGAATACTTTTTGTGCATTTTTGCCTTCTGCACAAAAAGTCGGCATTTTTGCCTACTTATTGTGCAAGGCTGATTCGAGCAACAGCTCATGGCACCTAAACTACTCTAAACAAGAAACCGAGTAAATCCGCCACCTGCCATTACTTTCTCGTGTACTCCACGAGCGCTCTTACTTCGTGAATCTGCAGGATGTTCGTCGCATGCTGCTTCTTAGTGTACATGCCGGCAGTAAACAAAACCAACTCCTCAGGCCGGATTAAGCCCAAAGAAAGCAAATGCTTCGCAACATACGGTATCTTGCGATAACGCGGAGTCTTATACACTATAGGCTTAACGCCGTAAACCAACTCAAGCTTCTTCCGCACAATCTCAGACTCCGTCACAGCAATTATGTCCTTCTTAAGCCGATACCGCGAGATTATGTTGGCAGTATAACCCGACCGCGTCAACGTAACCACAGCAGACACATGAAGCCGCTCGCATATGTTATGAATCGCATTAGCAATCGACGAGTCAACATCAAGAAAACTCTCCGACGAAGGCAAACCCTGAACACTAGACTCAACCTCCCCAGCAATACGCCTCATCTCATCCACAGACTCCACAGGATACGCCCCAACCGCCGTCTCATCCGAAAGCATCACCCCATCGGCGCCGTCCAAAATCGCGTTCGCGACGTCGCTTGTTTCAGCGCGCGTTGGCCGGGGCTCGCGTATCATGCTTTTGAGCATTTCTGTTGCGACGATGACTGTTTTGGCCGCTAGGTTGCATTTTTTGATGATGTTTTTCTGTATTATCGGCAGTTTTTCCGACGGCATTTCAACGCCCAAGTCTCCTCTGGCGACCATTATTCCGTCTGACTCGCGTATTATTTCGTCTATGTGTTCGAGGCACTCCCTGTTCTCGATTTTGGATATTATGCCTATTTCGGTGCCTTCAAGATGCTTTCTGAGGTTTCGCACGTCGTCTGCGGTCCTGGCGAACGACAATGCAATGAAGTCTACTTTCCTCTTTTTCGCGTACGCTATCATCTCCCTGTCGCGTTCAGTAAGCAGGTCGAAATTCAGGTGCACGCCCGGCAGATTAACGCCCTTGTTCTCCCGCAGAAACCCGGGGACGACAACCTCGAGCACGAGTTTCTTGTTCGCCTTCTCCACAACCTTGGTCCGAATCAAACCGTCGGAAAGGTAGATTACGTCATCAACCGAAACCTCCTTGTAGAAGTCGCGCGTGAAATACCGTTCGTCTTTTTTGTTGAAGCTGACGGTCATCAGCTGGCCTTTCTTCAGCATCTCGTCTGAAGAGCTTTGGATGCGTATCTCAGGGCCCTTTATGTCGATTATTATGGGAAGGTCGGCAACCTTCCGCAAATTGTTTATTATGATGTCATAACTGGGTATGCTGCCGTGCGCGGTGTTTATTCGGATGGCATTCATTCCCGCCTTGAACATGCGCTCCAATGTCTCGGTTTTTTCGCTGGCAGGTCCTATTGTGCATAGAATTTTTGTTTTCTTCATCCTGTGTTTGATGTTTGTTGCCGCCTATTTTCCTGAAATCTGTTTGTCGATTGCCGCCCTCACTAGGCCGTGGAAGAGTGGGGCAGGCGACTCCAGCCTTGACTTGAATTCAGGGTGGAATTGGCATGCTATGAAGTAGGGGTGTTTCGGCAGTTCCAGGATTTCCATCAGGTTTTTGTTCGGGTATTTTCCGGAGAAGACTAGACCCTTCTCTTCCAGCATCGTTATGTACTTGGGGTTCACTTCCCACCTGTGTCGGTGCCGCTCGCTTATCTCGTCTTTCTGGTACAGTTTGTACGCCAACGTGCCTTGTTTAACCAGACAGGGGTATGCTCCAAGACGCATTGTCCCGCCCTTCTTGTATATACCCCTCTGTTCGGGCAACAAGTCTATAAGAGGGCTCTTAGCCTCAGGATCTATTTCAGTGGAATTAGCGTCCCGCAGGCCGCATACGTTGCGCGCGTATTCTATTACCGCCAGCTGCATTCCATAGCATATCCCTAAGAACGGGAGTTTGTTTTCCCTGCAGTATTTTATCGCCTTTATTTTTCCTTCAGTGCCTCTGGGGCCGAAGCCGCCTGGAACCAGAACTCCGTCGTACTTGTAGAATTCGTCCTCGTTGATGTTGTCTGACTCAATCCACTCCAAGTTGACTTTACAATAGTTGGCTGCTCCAGCGTGCTTGAACGCCTCCTTTATGCTTAAGTAAGCGTCCTCAAGCCCCGTATATTTGCCGACGATGCCTATAGTAACATCTTCATTAGGGTGGCGCATCCTGTCTATAAAGTGGTCCCACGATTGGGTGTAAGAGGGGATTCTGCGCAACTCAAGTCTTTTGATTATGAGTTCGCCGATGTTCTGCTTGTTTAGGACGAGGGGCGCCTCGTATATGTTTTCGAGGTTGGGGTTGCTTAGGACGTTTTCTTTGCTGACACCGCAGAAGAGCGCCATTTTTCTTCTGGCGTCTTCGGTGAGTTCTCTTTCGCTTCTGCCGATGACTATGTCGGGCTGGATTCCGAAGCTTAAAAGTTCTTTCACGCTGTGTTGTGTTGGCTTCGTCTTTTGTTCGCCGCTTAGTATTGTCGGCACGTAGGATAAGTGTATGAAGATGAACTGGTTTTCTGGTTCGCGGCTCATCTGCCTTAAGGCTTCTATGAATATCCTGTTTTCTATGTCTCCGACGGTTCCTCCCACTTCGATTAACACGATGTCGGCCTTGAATTTTCTTATCCTGCTTTTTATCTCATCGGTTATGTGGGGTATGAGTTGTACTGTCTTGCCTAAGTAGTCGCCGTTTCTTTCCTTGTTTATGACGGTCATGTACGTGCTGCCTGTCGTTATGTTGCTGTCGCCAGTCAAGTCGGTGTTGAGGAAACGCTCGTAGTGGCCTAAATCCAAGTCGGTTTCGCTGCCGTCGTCAAGAACATAGACTTCGCCGTGCTCGTACGGGTTCATGGTGCCGGGGTCAACGTTAACGTAACCGTCAATCTTTAGGGGGATGACGTCATAGCCCTTGTCTTTGAGGATACGCCCTATAGAAGCAGTCGTCACGCCTTTACCAAGGCCGCTTAACACTCCACCCGTCACCACAACATACTTCATTTCGACGAATGTATATACTATTAGCT
>CAZKCF010000107.1:0-3238 GCA_964551365.1 uncultured archaeon | reverse complement strand
AAAATACACTCTATTCTACAACCATCTTTTTCCTTTGCGCGAGCTGGTATCCTATGATTACGCTCCTGTAGCCTGCGATTTGCTTGTCTAATGCGGCGTCGCCTGTGTCGACTCTGAGTTCTGGCGTGGAGTTTATTTTCTCTGGGGTGGCTGCTATTATAATGTTTTCGACGCCCACTTTTTTTATCACTTGCGGGCTAATCTGCTGGTTTCCGCGGCCGAACACGAATCCTTGGGCGCCGATTGGCGTGACGATGATTTTCGCTTTTTTTTCTTTCTCCAGGCGTTGCAGCAGCTGTTGTTCGCTCGCGTCTTTTAAGACCATTTTGTTGTCTTTCACGGCGTCCACGCCGAGGAGGGTTTTTCTCAAACCAAGTTGTTCTGCTATCGCCCTGGTGGTCGTGCCTCCGCCGAGTATGTAAAGTGAGCCGTCGCGCATGAACTCTGAGGCGAACAACGCTATCTCCTGTTTGGCTTGTTCGTCTGTTGGGGTGTGCAACTCTATTTTCGCCGACTGCATGAACTGCGGCTTGTAGGGTGTTATGGCGTAGCCGTACACTCTCGTGTCCAACAAGTTTTTCCGGTATTTTTCTTCGTCCACGTCCACTACTTCAGCTTCCTTCAGCTCGCAGTCTGCGTTCAGGAAGTCGAGCGCGAGTTCGCCGGCTGCTGTAGGGTTTACTGCGAACACGCTTGAGTGCATTTTAACTCCTGCAGGAATTCCTAGCACAGGAATTTTGTTTCCTACTGTGGAATAGATGTCGCGGGCTGTGCCGTCTCCCCCGCAAAAGAGTATGATGTCCGCGTTCTTTTCCAAAAAAAGCTTGCACGCTTTTCTGGTGTCTTCCGCCGTGCTCTCTCCAGTGTAAGAGTGCAATACCGTGTGCTTGAAACCAAATTCTTCTAAGAGTTTCCCGCCCATGTCGCCGCAGGCTGAAAAAAAATTGATGCTTTGGTTCGACCTCAAAATCATAAGGCACTCTCTCGCGCGTTCTAAAGCAAGCGGTTTTGCCCCGCGCCTTAATGCTTCTTCTGCCATGTTGTCTGTTCCCTTCAAGCCTACTCTGCCTCCAAGCCCGGCTATTGGGTTGACTACGAAGCCTACGTTCATCTTGCGTTGAAAGTCCAAGCGTATGGCGCACTCTAACTTTTGTGGAATAAAAAAACGGTTTTATTTTGTCGTGTGCTCCTACTTCAGCTTTACTATCATCTTCTGGCCGTCGCTGGTTATGTCTATTTTGTCTTCGCGGAGCAGCCAACCCAGCGAGGCAATCACTATCCTGTTGTCTTTGCCGATGTCTTTAACAAGCTCCATCACGCGAGCCTGCCTGCTGCTTTGCTTTTCAAGAAACTGATATACTTCACCCGCGCACGACCCGACTTCTGTTTTAACGTCCATCCTAACCACCTCCTCTTTGTTTTGTTAGCTAATGCGCTTAAATTTTTAATTAACTTTTTTTTACTCGACTTTAGGCAGGTTGGCGAGCGACTGCTTGATGAGTTCGGCAGGATACTCGTAGTCGACTAGTTTGCCTCTCAGGTAAGCGTCGTAGGCCGCCAGGTCGAAGTGGCCGTGGCCTGAGTTGTTGAACAATATGACTTTCTCTTCGCCGGTTTTCTTGCAGGCTTTAGCAGCCTCGATTGTAGACTTCACAGCGTGCGCTGTTTCAGGCGCCACTAAGAATCCTTCTGTTTTCGCGAACAGCATTGCGGCTTCGAATACTTCAGTCTGGTGGTATGCTTCAGCTCGCATCACATTTTCTTTTACAAGCAGGCTGAGTTGTTGTGAGTCTCCGTGGTATCTTAAGCCTCCGGCGTGTATCGGCTTTGGCATGAAGTCGTGGCCTAATGTGTACATTTTCACTACTGGAGCTATTTTCGCTGTGTCGCCGTAGTCGTAGGCGTAGACTCCCTTAGTCAGTGTGGGGCATGCCATAGGCTCTACTGCGATAGCGTCCAAGTCTTTTTTCTTGCCGTCCAGTTTGTCTTTCACGAAGGGGAACGCAAGTCCTGAAAAGTTGCTTCCTCCTCCAACGCAGCCTATGAGCACGTCAGGGTAAGAGTCGATTTTCTTGAACTGTTCTTTAGCCTCCAACCCCACTATCGTCTGGTGCAGTATCACGTGGTTTAGGACGCTTCCGAGAGCGTACTTTGTGTTGTCGTGTTTTGCTGCATCCTCCACAGCCTCGCTGATAGCAAGACCAAGGCTTCCGCTACAGTTCGGGTCCTTCTTAAGCATCGCCTTGCCGGCTTCAGTCAAATTACTGGGGCTTGCGACGACTTTAGCGCCCCAGGTTTCCATCATTATCCTGCGGTAAGGCTTCTGTTCGTAACTGCATTTGACCATGTATACCATGCACTTCAGGTTAAAGAGGCATGTTGCGAACGCCAGGCTCGACCCCCACTGGCCGGCGCCTGTTTCTGTTGAAAGCCGTTCAACGCCTTCTTTCATGTTGTAGTAGACTTGCGCTACTGCGGTGTTTGGTTTGTGGCTTCCTGCGGGCGAGACGCCTTCCCACTTGTAGTATATTTTGGCTGGAGTGTCGAGTGCTTTTTCGAGGCGGCGTGCTCTGTATAGTGGCGTCGGCCTCCACATCCTGTAGATGTCTCTGACTTCTGTCGGGATGTCTATCCACCTGTCTTGGCTTACTTCTTGTTTGATGAGCTCCATCGGGAACAACGGAGCGAGGTCTTGCGGCCCGATCGGTTTTAGTGTTGCTGGGTGCAGTGGCGGAGCCAGCGATTTAGGCAGGTCTGCGTTTATGTTGTACCATTTTTTCGGAATCTCGTTTTCCTCTAGCAAAACTTTAGTTTCTTCCATTTGTTTCAACCTCAGTTGATTTGATTTCAGATATTACGATTGTTTGGTTATAAATCTCCGTTAATGCCCACTAATGGGCATTCTTTGTCGCTTCTTTCAAACGCAAAGTAAAACGCCTTAAACCCGAAAGCATCCTCGCCCTGTTGTCCAAGTTATCTTCTATAACGCGAACGAACGCGCTCCCAACTATCGCAGCGTCCGCGCCAGAACACAGCACGTCCTTCACGTGCTCAGGCTTTGATATTCCAAAACCCACGGCCAAGGGAAGGCTCCTACAATGTTTCCTAATCCGCTTGACAAGCGGCTTGACGTTCTTGGACAAGTTTTCTCTCGCGCCCGTGACGCCGAGAAGAGACACCACATAAAGGAATCCGCTTGAAATATCGCATATTTTTTTCAGGCGTTCGTCTGTCGTTG
>CAZKCF010000106.1:0-3273 GCA_964551365.1 uncultured archaeon | reverse complement strand
CCGGATTACACATAAAAGTGCGCGCCCCCGGCGGACACAACTGTCCGAGGTATCCGTGTAAGGGAGCTCAGGCCGCAATACGCGCCCTCTCGAGGACGGGCATACAAATAGGTGTCATAGAGGATGTGACTCCGCTACCGCACGATGGATGCAGGCCGAAGGGCGGCAAGAGAGGTAGGCGTGTTTAAATGAAATTAACAAACTTCAAGCAAACGGACGAAAAGGCGACATTCACGTTGGAGGGAGTGAACCCGCAGATGCTTAACGCATTCCGCAGGGCGGTAATCTCTGAGGTGCCTGTGATGGCTATTGAGGAGGTCACGTTCTACGACAACTCTTCCATACTGGACGATGAAGTGCTCGCTCACAGGCTTGGTCTTGTGCCACTGAAAACCAACCTGAAGACGTACAACCTCATGTCCGAGTGCACGTGCAAGGGTAAAGGATGCGGCAAGTGCACTGTAATACTCACATTAGACGTTGAGGGTCCTAAGACAGTCTACTCCGGTGACATAAAGTCGGCAGACCCTACAGTAGTCCCAGTCTACGAGACAATACCTCTTGTGAAGCTTATGAGAGGCCAGAGAGTCAAAATCGAGGCTAAAGCGCAGCTTGGCCAAGGCAGGGAACACATAAAGTGGCAGGGTGGCATAGCATCCTACGAGGAAAAGAAGAAAAACACGTACGATACCCTAGTCGAGTCGTTCGGCCAGCTGCCCGTAGACCAGCTAATGTCCACTGCATTCGACATATTCCAAAACAAAATAGACTCCCTCAATTCCAAACTAAAGTGATGCGGGGGTACCCAAGTCTGGTCAAACACTCAGCTTCAAAAGAGGCGTGTGGGCTAAAGGGGCACGATTGAGGGTCGTGTGGCGCAGGCCTGCGCGGGTTCGAAGCCCGTCCCCCGCAAACTTTAGCCAAATCGGCTAGTAGATGTCAAATCACGTTAAAGAATCAGAAAATGAGGACAACAGAGTTCAAGAACCCCGTGAGGGTTGGCTTGATAACCGAGCTGAAGAAGGCGGCTAAAAAAGAGGATGCCGGCGTATGGGAGACCATAGCTTCGCTCCTATCTCAAAGCAGATCCCGCAGGCCTGAAATCAACATACAAAAGATAAACAACTACTCCAGTGACGGAGACACCGTTGTGGTGCCTGGCAAAGTGCTTGGCGTTGGGAAACTAGACCACAAGGTTGTTGTAGCAGCGTTCGGTTTCACTGAAGGCGCTCGCAAGGAAATAGAGGGCGCAGGTGGTAGGGTGCTGTCGATTATGGAGTTGGTTAAGGAGAACTCGAAGGGTTCTGGCGTGAAAATAATAGGCTAAAATGATAGTTGACGCTGAAGGGCAGATTTTAGGGAGGTTGTCGTCGTTTGTGGCAAAGCAGGCTCTGTTAGGCAAGACAGTGATTGTCATAAACGCGGAGAAGGCTATAGTCTCCGGCGCTCGAGAGAGCATACTCAAAAGGAATCTGGAGAAGCTTGAGTTACACAACCTCGGCAACTACACTGCTGGGCCGTTCCACCAGAAGAGGCCGGACAAGTACGTGCGGCGTGTTATCCGCGGCATGACACACAACAGGTGGCCCCGCGGAAAGGAAGCCTACAAGCGTGTTATGGTGTACATTGGCTTCCCGAAGGCGCAGATAAAGCGGGAGCTTGATGTTGACGTTGACAAAGAGGAGATTGTGAAACCTAATATCAAAAAAGTTAATCAATACCTTACTGTTGAGGAGATTTGCAGGTTTATTGGAGGCAGATGGTGATGAGTAGCGAAAAAATGAATGTGGTTCACATGTCCGGCAAGCGGAAGAAGTCTATAGCGAGGGCTACTTTGCGGCCTGGATCAGGCATCATTAGAATAAACAATTATCCGTTGGACTCCTACAGCACGGAGGTAGTGCAGTTGAAGATAAAAGAAGCCATAGTGGTCGCGTCAGACTACGTTGACTTGAGCAAACTTGACATAAGCGTCGTCTCTCAAGGCGGCGGAGTGATGGGGCAGGCTGACGCCATAGCGTCTGCAATCGCGAGAGGGCTTGTCGAATACTCGAAGAGCGACGAACTGCTTGCGAGATACCATCAATACAATAGAACCCTTATTGCTGGCGACTCGAGAAGAACCGAACCCCACAAGCCGAGCCAAAGCAGCAAGGGTCCACGACACAAAAGACAGAAATCCTACAGATAAAAAATGATTATACCAATACGATGCTTCAGTTGCGGGAAACCCGTCGCGCAACACTGGGAGGAATACGATCGGCGAGTTAAGGCAGGCGAATCCCCCAAGAAGGTTTTGGACGAACTGGGCTACGAGAGATACTGCTGCCGCAGAATGTTTTTATCTCAAGCCGAGTTAATAGATGAGGTAATGCGCTACAAAAAGTTTTAGATAAAATGGCTTACACGCGATTCGAAACAGCACGGTTGATTGGAGCACGGGCGCTTCAAATAAAAATGGGTGCGCCGGTTTTGGTTAAGACGCCGAAGAGTGTTGAGCGTCCGATAGAAATCGCCAAATTCGAGTTCGAGAAGGGTGTTCTGCCGATAACAGTCCGAGGGAAGTAAATGGTTGACGAGGACATTCAAATTCAGGGCAGCGAAAAACTTTTGGTTTCGCTTGACGACTACTTGTCGAACGGAGTACACGTTGGATTAAAATACAGGACTTCGGACATGCGGCCGTTCATCTACAAGGTGAGGCCCGACAAACTCTGCGTTTTCGACATACAGAAGATTGATGAACGCATTAGGACTGCAGCCAAACTCATAGCATCCTACGACCCGAAAGATGTTCTCGTGGTCTCAAACAGGGTGTACGGCAGAAAACCTATCGAAAAGTTTGCAGAATACACGGGCTGCGTTGCAGTCAAAGACCGTTTTGTGTCAGGAACCCTGACGAACCCTAACATAAAATCCTACGTTGAGCCGAAGCTGATTGTCATAACCGACCCGACAGCAGACAACCAGGCGATAAACGAGTCAGCTCAAACAGGCATACCCATCCTCGCAATATGCGACACAAACACTCGAATAAAAAACATAGACTACATCATACCCTCAAACAACAAGGGGAAAAACGCTCTCGCGCTGTTATACTGGATTCTCGCGCGCGAAGTATTGAAGGACCGGGGCATCACAACCTTTGACGGGAAGCTGGAGGAGTTCATATCCCAGATGGAGCCTCAACCATACCTACTTGAAATGCAGTCCCAACAGAGGATGAACCGCAGGAAAATGAGGCGCAGCCCCGCAAGAAGATAATTAACCCCC